>VGPI01000077.1 GCA_016875595.1 Candidatus Cloacimonadota bacterium | reverse complement strand
TCGGTCATATCCCTGATCATGCTGTCACCAATGAAGATGCCGGGCGGGAGGAGTCCGCCGTCCAGATCACCTGCCGGATCGCTTTGTCCCGGCATTCCCGGCAGCGGCAAGTCCGGCATATTCCAGTGGTCGGTCAATTCCACTCCGGGATAGTAAAAATGCAGGATATCTTCCCAGAGCCAGCCCTCCCGTGCTTTATTCAGAGTTCCCACCTGACACATCCCCACTCCGTGTCCATAACCCCTGCCCCGCATAGTGATATAGGTACCGGGACGGATGACGACGGCGCCATTGCCATTGGAGGTGAAATTCCCCACGATGTAAAACAGCGAACTGGGCAGGTTGCCAAAGGTCTGCCGGATCTGCCACTCCGAGATATAGGTCTTGGAACTGCTGCCATTGATGGTCAGCGACACGATCCGACCCGACACACCCCGCCGGTTGATCACGATGGACGTGATGTTGCTGACCCCGCTATTCTGTTGCAATGCCCGGCGCGAAACGCTCCGTGACCAATTCATATTCTTCTTTTCCCAGGACGCCATGCCCGGCGGTTCAAGACGCAGATTGATCCATTGCCGGACGCCGGCTTCGCTATTCAGATCATAGTCCTCCGCTTCCTCCATGCAGGTCACTCCCTGCAGGTAATCCACCGGAGAGCCCCGCCAGATCACATTGGAGACATCCGTCTTGCCACCACAAATGCTGTGATAGACTGCATCCGCCACCCGGTTGCCATGATTCATCACGATGTTCCGCGTCGCCTTCACCGCCTCCAGGACATTAGCATTCTGCAAATAAACGCCTTTATAGACCTGGCAATGCGTGGTGTTACAGAGGTCAAAACCGTCATCCCGGTGCCGGTTATACAGCAACATCGAGATGGCATGAGTGCGCGTAGCAACTGATTGCACCTTAAGTGCTTCCAGAGGAGCCCCGCCACCGATCTCATGCTGGATCACCCCCGCCACATAGTCCTCCAGTGACAGGTAGTGATTGATGATCAGACGGTTGTCCGCAAAACGGATGATCAGATCCCCTGCATAGCCCTCATTCTGGTCGTTGATATTGAGCGCTTTGTCACTGCTTAGCCGTACCGGCAGTTCATAATACTGCTCTTTCCCGCTCCGGTTGGTCACCCGGATGCGCGGATGGTTCAAAGGGATCAGGCAGATATTTACTTCCGGCGTACCGGTCTGGCTGGCATAGCGTTTCGCCTCTTCCAGAGCGGGAAAGCTCACGTCTTCAAAGACCAGCCGTTCCAGCCGGATCAGGAGTTTGCCATTGTGCCAGAAAAGCGTCCGTCTGATGACATCGCTATCCGGATCAATGTCCACCTCCCGCGCCACCGGTTCGATGCGATTGATGATCCCCCAGAACTGCTGGACATCCTTCTGCGCCACAGTGATTGCAAGATCTCCGCTGATGCCGTTGCTGACCGGCGAGTCCAGTTCGGCAAAGGTCAAGTGACCACCGTTACGGAGGTTCAGTGTATTACCCGCAGCCAGATTGACTTCCAGATACAGAACCCCGTCAATGAACTGCGCCGCCGTCAACCAGCCGGTCATCAGCCAGGCAAGAGCGATCAGAATCCTTATCCGCATGCCAGGTTACTCATTCCAGGATCAGGACAGCACCGGACTCAGTAAATCACCGTCCCCGGCGGCATATCCTTGACCGGCGAAAGCAGTGCCAGGTCATTTTCCTCATTGGCGCAGAGGATCATGCCCTGAGAGAGAATTCCCCGGATCTTCCTCGGCTCCAGATTGACTAACATCACGATCTTTTTGCCGATGAGATCCAGCGGATCATAATACTCCGCCACTCCGGCAACCAGTTCGCGCTGTTCACTACCGATATCCACCTTCAGGTGCATCAGTTTATCCGTCTTGGGCACTCGCTCCGCTGCGATCACATAAGCAATGCGGATATCCATCCGGGCAAAGTCGTCATAGGAGATAGCATCCTTGAGCGGAGGCACCGTTGCATAAGCTGCGGCTTGTCCTGTTTCGGGAGATGCGGTCTCAGGATTGGACTGCAATTGCAGTTTGGCTAATTGCACCGCGATCGCCGCATCTTCGACCTTGTTAAACAGCGTCGTCACTTCCCCGATCCGCACTTCCACCGGCAGATCCCCCAGACCTTCCGCCCAGGATGAGACCGCCGGTAGCGAGATCATCGCTCTCAATTTGTCCATACTTTTCGGCAATATCGGAGTCAGCGCCACGGCGATCATATTGATCAGTTGCAGACAGGTGGAGAGCGTCTGCATCGCTTTTTCCGGATCGTGCCTGACCGATTGCCAGGGCTTGGTTTCATCAAAGTATTTATTGCCCAGCCGGGCGATATCCATGATTTGTCTGGTGTTTTTCCTCACCTGATACTGGCGGTAAGCGGCATCGATCTCATGGTAAAGACCGGTCGCCTCTTTGAGCACCGCTCCGGCTTCCGCATCGGGAATCAGACCGCGGATCACGCCGCCAAAGTGTTTGTGCGCAAAGACCAGAACGCGGTTGATCAGATTGCCCAGGACGTTGTTCAGTTCGCCATTGACCTTGTGCTGAAAATCCTTCCAGGCAAAGTCCGTGTCCTTGCTCTCGGGTGCATTGACCGCCAGATAATACCTCAGGTATTCCCCGTCAAAGTCCCGGACGAATTCATCCACGCAGATCGCCCAATTGCGGCTGGTGGAGATCTTTTGCCCTTCCAGATTCATAAATTCATTTGCCGGAATGTCATAGGGCAAGCAGTAGGGTAAGCGCTGACCCATCAGCATCGCCGGCCAGATCATGGCGTGGAAGATGATATTGTCCTTGCCGATGAAATGCACCAGGCGCGTCCCGGGATCGAGCCAATAATCCTTCCAGCGCTCCGGTTCCCCGATCCGTTCTGCCCATTCCACCGTCGCGGAGATATACCCGATCGGCGCATCAAACCAGACGTAAAGGACTTTCCCTTCCGCTTCCGGCAAGGGAACCGGCACACCCCAGCTCAGGTCTCGGGTGATCGATCGTTCCACCAATTCCTGATCCAGGAGGTTGAGGATAAAACTGCGCACACTTTCCTTCCAGCCCGTTTTTTGCTCCAGCCAGTCCTTGAGCCGCCGGCGATAGTGTTCCAGATGCAGGAACCAGTGCCGAGTTAGCAGGATAACCGGCATATTCCCGCAGATCTTACAGCGCGGCTCTACCAAAGCATTGGTATCATAAATCTGACCACATTTGTCGCATTGATCACCCCGAGCGCCATCTGCTCCACACTTTGGACAGGTACCTTCCACGTACCTATCCGGCAGGAAACGACGGTCATGCTCGCAAAAGAACTGCATCGTATCCTTCGGCTCCACGTGCCCCTGCTCGTATAAATTGGTAAAGAAATCCTGAGACAGAATGTGATGCGGCGGTCTTGCCGTGCCGGAAAAATTGTCAAACTCGATGCTGATGCCGTCAAAGCCCTCTTTGATCAGGTCGTGATACCGCTGGACGATCTCCTCGGGCGTGACGCCTTCCGCATCGGCATTGACCGAGATCGGCGTACCATGTTCATCGGTTCCGCAGATATAGATCACGTCCTCGCCCTTGAGCCGCAGATAGCGGACAAAGATATCAGCCGGCAGATAAGCCCCCGCCAAGTGTCCCACGTGCAGCTTGCCATTGGCATAGGGTAAAGCGCTGGTAACCAAATACTTCATTTGTTCTCTCCAATAAATTCATGATGTATGCGCAACAGACATTCCGCCACCCGATCAGAGGGCATCTCCAGCTCTATCGTCTTGTCGCTGTGGGTGATAGAGCGGATCTCGTCATCGGCGGTCAGTTCCATGAGCCGCGCCATGATCCGCATATCCAGATTGATCCCGATCCCAACCAGGATCACAAAGCCGATCCCTCGTTCCACGTTAACCACCTCGATCCCCCGGCTCTGAAGGTAATGATCGGTCTCGCTGTAATTTTTGTCCTCGAAATAGAGATAGATCATCCCATCCGCGATGCGGTATTTGAACACCTCAAACGTCAGACCGGCAAGCAGTTCCACCGCCTGATCAGTCCGATGGATCGTGAACCGTGTCAAGTGCTGTTTGTGCGCAATCGCGCTTATCTTCTTCTCTTCCATATCATTACCTTTGTCAAAGAAATACCTGTCACTCATCAGAGTCCCTGCCGCAAAGGTGAAGGATGACTTTATCTCCACCGGGATCTGATACTTATAGGCAAATTCCACCGCCCGCGGATGCAGGACTTTGGAGCCGTTGTATGCCAGCGCCAGCATCGTTTCATAGTCGATCCAGGGCAGTTTTCTTGCTTCTTTCACCAAGCGCGGATCAGCCGTGAAAACGCCGTCCACATCGGTAAATATCTCGCATTTATCCGCTTTTAGATAGCAAGCCAGCGCCACCGCCGAGGTATCTGATCCACCTCTGCCCAGCGTGGTGATCTCTTTCAAAGTGCTCACACCCTGGAATCCGGCGACGATCACGATATTGCCCTTGTCCAGTTCCTCGTGGATCCGAAAGGCATTTACCCGGATGATCCGGGCATTGCCATGGCTGGTATCGGTGATGATCCCGCTTTGGGAACCGGTGAAAGAGATCGCGGAAAAACCCTCTTCCTGCAAAGCCAAAGACAAGAGCGACATACTGATCCGCTCACCCGCCGTGAGTAACATATCCGTTTCCCGCCGCGATGGATGACCACTGATCTGATACGCCAGCGCAAATAACTCATCCGTGGTCTTTGCCATAGCGGATACGACCAGCACAATCTGCTCCCCAGGCCGGTGAGCAGAGGCGATCTGCTTCGCTATATTGCGGATACGCTCGATGCTCCCCACCGAGGTTCCACCGAATTTTTTCACAATTATCGACATAACATACCCTTTTCTCTTCCTTGTCCATATCCGTCAAGCGAAAATCAATGGAGGATGCTCTCCCCCGCCTCATAGGAGGTACTGATAAAGACCGCTGAATAAAAATATGCTGGATTCCATGCGAGGCGTCAGACCAGTAGCAGGAATGAAAACACCCCGTCATACCAGCGCAGGCGGGGAGCCAGTTCTTTCGTTAAACGACTATGGCACAGTTCATTATAAAATAACTGAATTCCAGCCTGCGCTGGAAAGACGGATGCGCACTATTTATATCATGGACTATGTAACTTCTGACGCAGGAGCATAATCATGTAAAACGGTCTCCTCGAATCAATTTCTCCGTCCTTTCTGAGCCTTCTTACATGCTTCATCACCTTAGTATAACCTTAGTATAACCTTACAGCCGTAAGGTTATACTAAGGTTATACTAAGGTGATGAAGCAAGGAGAAAGAGAAATATCGCCACGCTGGCAACTCCTCCTAAGAAGGAATCAAACCGTCACGATGAGTGTATTGGAAATATATTAACTGTCATTGGAAACAAAGTTAAACACAATGTACAGTCGAATCCCCTTTCCTTCTATTAGTTATATGGTTACTTATGGGACTAATCAAGACAACAAAACATCTCGACATGAGTTCTCAGAGCCCTTGAATAAATGGAGGTTGGACTCCAAGCTCTGAAATAGACAATTGTAGTGGAGATCTGTACCGTCATACCAGCGCAGGCGGGGAGCCCGTTATTCTGGAATACCTCACCACCATACCAGCGTAGGCGGGGAGCCAGTTATTCTGGAATATCTCACCGCCATACCAGCGCAGGCGGGGAGCCAGTTATTCGGGAATACCTCACCGCCATACCAGCGCAGGCGGGGAGCCAGTTATTCGGGAATACCTCACCGCCATACCAGCGTAGGCGGGGAGCCAGTTATTCGGGAATACCTCACCGCCATACCAGCGTAGGCGGGGAGCCAGTTATTCTGGAATACCTCACCGCCATACCAGCGTAGGCGGGGAGCCAGTTATTCGGGAATACCTCACCGCCATACCAGCGTAGGCGGGGAGCCCGTTATTCTGGAATACCTCACCGCCATACCAGCGTAGGCGGGGAGCCCGTTATTCTGTAATACCTTACCGCCATACCAGCGTAGGCGGGGAGCCAGTTATTCGGGAATACATGTTCCAACAATCAGTTAACAAAAGACATGGACTGGCGCCGGTGCTGGAATGACGGTGCGGATCTCCACCAAAACATCTGCCATTTTCAGAGCTTGGAGTCCAACCCCCATTTATTCAATATTCTCTCATGTCAATTAGTTCAATAGCTTCTGCTACTGCGATGGGATCATGTGCGATGGTCACTTGCATTTAATTCATCTGTTGATATCTACAGAATCATACCGATTCCCCAACCTGCAAGGTTTTCAGAAGCTAAGGCGGTGGTTTCAACCACCGTACCCGGTGCCGGAGGGCGGATAACCCGTCAGGGTTTTCAAAAGATAAGGCGGTGGTTTCAACCACCGTACCCGGTGCCGGAGGGCGCATAACCCGTCAGGGTTTTCAGACTTTGGGAGGACTTCAGTCCGACTCGGATCCATCTCCCTCTTCTTCCTTGCCCTGAACGGAGATCAGTTTATCATAATAGCGCATGAATTCATCGTTATAGGTCATGCTGCGATGGTGTTCATCCTGTTGCAGGATATAATGTTTCACCTTGTCTATGGCTTCGGGACTGACGCTAAAGACGCAATATCCCTCCTGCCAGTGGAAGGGAAAAGATCTATCGGTAAAGGTTCGATTAAGCCACCAAGAGGATTTCCCTTTGATGGTTTTGACCATTTCGGAGATGGACAAATGCCGGGGTAGAAAACACAGGAGGTGCACGTGATCATCCATACCATTGATAATAACGGGCTTGCCTCCGATGGTATTGATAATACCGCCCATGTATTGAAAGAGGCGATTGCGTTCAGGGTTCCTGATTTTGGTCTGGCGGTTTTTGACGGAAAAGATGATGTGGTAAAGCAAGCACGATAAAGATGAGCCGGGCATCTGATACCTCCATTTTGTTGTTTGGGTTACAAGTATGAATGTGGGGGATTTGTAAAGCGTTTTTTTGTCGGGCTGAAGCCCTCCCAAAGTCTAAAAACCCTGGCGGGTTATTATGTGTGCGCATCTGAAACGGTGGTTGAAACCACCGCCTTAGCTTCTGAAAACCCTGACGGGTTGGAGGGGTTTGGTGCCTGGCTGCGGTGGTTGAAACCACTGCCTTAGCTTCTGAAAACCCTGACGGGTTGGAGGGGTTTGGTGCCTGGCTGCGGTGGTTGAAACCACCGCCTTAGCTTCTGAAAACCCTTAGGAGTTGCTCAAATATGCGAAGTTATGATACATCAATGGTAGACCAGGTTCATCTGTAACAGTCCTAATTCAACAACAATAGACCTGATTCAATAATGGAAGTCCTAACTCAACATTAGTAGGCCTGATTCAATAATGGTAGACCTGATTCAATAATGGAAGTCCTAATTCAATGTTTGATGTCCTAACTCAACAATAGTAGACCCGATTCAATAATGGAAGTCCTAACTCAACAATAGTAGACCCGATTCAATAATGGTAGACCCGATTCAATAATGGAAGTCCTAACTCAACAATAGTAGACCTGATTCAATAATGGAAGTCCTAACTCAACAATAGTAGGCCTGATTCAATAATGGAAGTCCTAATTCAATGTTTGATGTCCTAACTCAACAATAGTAGACCCGATTCAATAATGGTAGACCCGATTCAATAATGGAAGTCCTAACTCAACAATAGTAGTCCTGATTCAATAATGGTAGACCTGATTCAACAGTGGTAATACCGATAAATCGGTAGAACTGATAATAAAATTCAGTCAAGCTACATCAACGGTAATCCTGATTTTCTAATGGCAGATGAATTGATATCACCCCACCTGGATGATCACGATCTGCTGCCGGTGTATCTGACGGAGATCGTTGATGAATTGTTTTAGTTTCAGTTCCTTTTTAATATGCCAGAGACGGGCTTTGAGGGTGTCTTTAATATCTTCGTAAGCAATGCATTGGGCGGGACGGATATCGGTGACCATGAGGATGTGGAAGCCGTGATGGGACGGGAAGGGCTGGCTGATCTCACCGATCTTCATGTTGAAGGCGACCTCGTCGATCTCGCGAATCAATCTGCCACGGGAGAAGTAACCCAGATCCCCGCAGCGGGCTTTGCTGGGGCAATCGGAGCAGGAATTGCTAATGCGGTGAAAATCGGCAGGTGAGTGGATGTTCTCATAGACCTGGCGGGCTTTGAGCTCGGCAGCGGCATCATTGCCTTTGATCAGGATATGAGCGGCACGGACTTCCGGTTCGCTGGTAAAGTACTCCTTTTGAGCCAGATAAAACTCGTGAAGTTCGGTCTCGGAGACGTCACAGGTATCCGGGCAGAGATCATCAATGAACTTCTTGATCAGCAGTTTGTTACGGAGGAGGCGCTCGATCTGGATATCGTTCATCCCGCCAAAGAACAGGGATTGCTCAAAGTCACCCGGTGATTCGAAGCTATCGATCACTTCCAGCAGGAAGTCCTCATACTCCTGATCAGAGACGTCAAATCCATGGGTAACGGCTTCGTGGAGCAGGAGATAGTGGTCAATGACCTTGTCGAGCGCCTCCCGGTCAAGATCCCGGTCGGGGTTGTGAATGGTCTGCTGGAGTTTGGCGATCTCCCGCCGGTATTCGACAGCAGTGATCTCGTATTCGAAAACACGGGCAACGATATGCATCTTTTCCTTCCCAAGACATTGGATTCAGACGTTAAAGAAACTGCGCAAGGCAGCGGTCACATCGGATAAAGTAAACTCTGGGGAGGTCAATGTCAAATGGAAATTCGCTTTTCGATACCAGGTCAACTGCCGTTTGGCATAATTGCGGGTGTGCTGGCGGATGAGATCGAGGCAGGTCTCCAGTGGGACGCTATCCCGGAAGAATGGCATTAACTCCTTGTATCCCAGAGTATTCAATCCGGGTGACCGGGTATCAAATCCCCGGTCAATCAGGGTGCGCATCTCGTCCACGAGACCCTGTTTTACCATTTGCGTCACCCGGGCATTGATCCGGTCATAAAGTTGTTTGCGCCCGGGTTCGATCAGGATGCGGAAGCAGCGATAGGTCTCTTTTTCCTGCTGCCGGCGCCAGTGAAGAGATAAAGGCACACCGGTGGCGCCCCATACCTCCAGTCCACGGATAATGCGCTGGCGGTCGTTGGGGCTGATCTGAGCGGCGAATACGGGATCAATGGTGAGGAGTTCGCTGTACAACATTTCCAGGGGCTCGTGCTCCAGGCGG
>VGPI01000076.1 GCA_016875595.1 Candidatus Cloacimonadota bacterium | reverse complement strand
ACCAGGATCGAGGGTACGGTGTCCGGCGCTGCCGGTAAAACACGGGTCATTCCCAAGAATATCCTGGTCTTGAGGGTGCAGTTCAGCGATGTAAGATTCCAGACCCTTCCGGCGTATCCGGATTCTCTGGTACATGATCATGCCTTTTTTGACCGGTGGATGATCCATCTGCGTGATTTCTTCGATGACGCCTCGCATGGGCAGTATATCCTGAATTACTACCTGCCGCAGACGGTCTATACGCTATCGCATCCGATGGGTTATTATGGCGAGGACAACTCAGAAACGATCGATGCCCGGGTGGAGGAAATGATCGCTGAATTGGTGGCGCTGGCTGATCCGGAGATCAACTTCAACCAGTTTGGCGGCTTGATTGTCTTTCATGCTGGCGCCGGACAGGAATCCGATATCAGTGGGATCAGACGCGATCAGCTCTGGTCAACCTTTATCACCAGAAAAGACCTGCAGGCGGCTTTTGATCCTGATAATGAGAATTATCCCGGCTTGGTCACGGCTGACGGAGCGGTGCTGAAGAATATCGTGCTGGTGCCGGAAAGCCAGTGGCAGGATTATTTCCCGGCACCGGGATCACCCGATGCGGAGGTCTATCTCTTCAGCATCTATGGCGTTCTGGCACATCAATTTGGGCATCTGATCGGGTTGCCGACGCTATTTGATAATGTCTCCGCCAATGGCCGTGCTCAGGGTATTGGGAATTGGGGTTTGATGGGGACGGGCGTCTGGAACGCCAATGGCTATGTTCCCGCTCAGCTCAGCGCCTGGTGCCGTTATTATCTGGGATGGGATCAGCCGCCGGTCGTGAACTATGATGCAGCGGGGCTGATGCTGAACCATTTCCTGGATCAAACGGCGGGCGTGATCCGGATGTATCAGGTGCCGATCTCCAGCCGGGAATACTATCTGGTGGAGAACCGGCAGCAGAATCCGGATGGCAGTTTGGATCCCTATACCAATTATCCCAGTTTCACTTTCAAGCTCCTCCCGGAAGGTGAGCAGGACTATTATACCAACGCACCGCTCCGGCCGTTCTTCAGCTTTATGAAGAACCGTTATTTGGGTTGTGAATGGGATTTCTTCCTGCCGGGGCTGGGCGGACCTCTGCTCCCCGGTCAGGGCTTTCCTGTGGATGGTTCCGGTATTCTTATCTGGCATATCGATGAGAATCAGATCGAGGCGAATTTTGACCCTGATTTCAACCAGAATACCGTCAATGGCAATGCCAACCACAAGGGGGTCGATCTGGAAGAGGCGGACGGGATTCAGCATCTGGACACCGCCGTCTTTGACTATTACAAATATGGCAGCCCCTATGACGCCTTCCGGGCTGGCAATAACGAATACTTTGGCAATCAGGCCTACAATGGGCTGTTGCATCTGCCCACGGCGGAAAGCTATTATGGCGGCATCCCGCTGGAAATATATGGTATCAGTGCCTCCGGCAATCAGATGACCTTCTCCGTCCGTCTGGACTGGAAGCTCGACGCCGGTTTTGAGGGGATCAATCCCTTTGGGGGCTGTGCGGTGGATTTCACCGGTGATGGCGATCATGAGATCTTCTATGCCCAACCGGACGGAAAGATCTGTCTCTGGAAGAATGAACTGCCGCTGCCGGGATTTCCGCTGGAATTGGATTCTCTGAAAGTGCATTATGTCTGGGATGGGACAAGGTTCTATCTGCCTTTGCAGCATCTTAATGCGATCCGGCTGTACCGGTTGCAGCACGGTCAATCGGGTTATGCCCTGACCCTGGTAAACCGGTCTTGGGCTGCCGCTCCGGTGGATTGCGGGGAAGTGCTCGCCCTGCCGCTGGATATCAATGAAGAAGCACGGAGTGAAATCGTTATCCTGAACAAACAAAGCGAGACGATCGCCGAACAGATCGTGCTGAATGGCATGATCAAGAGTAATCTGGCATTGGAATATGACTGGCTGTATGGCATGAAGGTCAATTCCATGCTCAATTATGACCTGATCTCGTATAATTTGCTGACGGAAGAGTACACCGAGACCAGCACCGCGATCAGCGCTGATTCCCTGATCGTGGGTATCTTCCGCGCACCCATCACTCCCGGAGGATATGGTTCCAATACGATCATTCAAATGCCCCATAGTATCATGCTGCTGGATGATCAGCACAATGTCGTCAACGGATTCCCGGTAGCTCTACCGTTCACAAGCACCAGTCCTTTGACGATCGCCGATGTTGACCGGAATGGTTCTCTGGATCTGCTGGTTGCCTGTGACAGTACCTTTGCCGTCTATGACTATGCCGGGAAGCTGATGAGTCCGGCTGGGCTGAAGGTGCCGGGCAGTATTTCCGATGGAGGGGGTGGATCAGTGATGGCGCTTGATCTGGATGGAGACGGAAAGATCGAGTATATCGGCACCTTTTCCCAGAACCGGATGGTGGTCTGGAAGGACGATTTCCGTATTGGATCAGGATTTCCGGTATCCTTCGGGGATCGCAGCCGGACCTTGCCATTCCTGGGCGAAGGGGCGGATAACAAGATCTATCTGTATTATTCCTCGGATAACGGCAAGATCTATCGCAAGCTCATGATCAATGCCAACCCCAATGCCACAGCCGGACAATGGTTCACCGAGTTTGGCGACCTGCGCCGTCGGGCATCCCGGAGCGCACAAAACCTGGACAATCAGTATGAGTCGGATAAACTGTTCATCCCCGGTGAGGTCTTTGTCTTTCCCAATCCCTGGAAACCAATCTATCCGCCCCAGATCACACTGCAGGTGATGACCAGCCGTAATACCGAGATCGTTACCAGAATCTTTGATATCAGCGGGAAACTGGTATATACCCAAAAGGGCAGATGCCAGGCATACCTGCGGAACCGTGACGTGATCGACCTGCCGCTGGATCGGTTGACCAGTGGGGTTTACATCATTGTGATCACCGGCGGCAGTGAATCACTGAGCTACAAATTTGCAATCGAGAAGTGACCCCCACGGTCACGAATGTGGAGGATAAATGAAATCCTGCTTGATGATAGCCGTTGCCCTGATGCTGGGCATCGTAGGGGCGTCTTTCCAAAGCGCTCTTGGCACCAATTTGTGGGCGGAAGTCCACGAGAATGCCGGCGAATATGGATTTGCCTTTCTTCAGATGCCGGTCAATCCGGTCAGTATGGCTCTGGGCGGCAGAGGTGCATATAGTATTCACAACAATGCTGCCTTTGCCCGGCAACCGGCAATGTCCACCGTGGAAGCCAATACGGCCGTGACGATCAGTCATGCGCTCTGGCTGGATGACACCCGCTTCACCACGGTCGCTTATACCAATTCCAACCGGCGGAGTCACTTTGGGCTGCTCTACCGGAATCTGGATTATGGCGAACTGGAGATCAGAGACGACAATGCTGCCCTCATCGGATACTACCGGCCGATCGATCTGGCGTTGATCGGTAATTACGGTTATCGGCTCAATCCCACACACTACGTAGGAGTAAATGGCGGCGTGATCTATGAGAAGCTCAATACCGCCTCTGCTTACGGGGCGGTGTGTGATCTGGGTTATACCTTCCTGCCACCCTTTGTCGATAGCCGCATCTCATTTGCAGTGACCAACCTGGGCTTTTCCTCCCGGATGAATGACGAAAGGATCAAGCTGCCCGTTACCATGGCATTGGATCTAAGCAAGGGCTTTGCCGTCGATCAGAACCACGTCATCTTTGAAGGAAGCGTGATCAAAGCTCAGGGCGACAACTGGAAGGGCATCGTCAATACTGAAATAGACCTCAATTCGATGTTCTTCTTACGGGCTGGATACAAGATCAACTATGACGCAGAGAACGTTAGCGCCGGTTTTGGCATAGAATGGCAGGGGATCACAGTCGATTATGGCTGGGCATCCTGGACCAGTCACTTCAATGACACTCACTGTCTGGGCATAACCTACTCATTCTGAGGAATATATGAAACATCCAGAACTCTCCTCCTCCTCCGGTCAGTTGCATAAGCACCGCTTGTCCGGAGGCGATGGGGCGCTGAGGGAAAGCGCCCCTACAACCGGTCGGTTGCATAAGCGAAGCTTGTCCCTCGCTCTGCTGCTCCTGTTGTTATTGACTATTGTACAGGCGTTTGCGAATGAACCGCCGCCAGTCCATCGGATTACTCCGATGCAACTGATCTTCAAAACCTCCAGGCAGATCCAGCCCACACGGGGCAGAACCGGACTTGCCCAGTTCGATGGTTTCCTCGCTCAACTCGGGGCAGATAATATCCGCCTCATTCAAGGTATGCATCTGCAGCAGTATTATCTGGTGGATCTGGAACAGGAACCGGACTGGGACGTGGTTCGCAGCGGCAGTTACAGGTTCGAGGGGATCGAGTATATCCAGCCCAATGGACTGAGCACCTTCCACAACATGACTCCCAATGACCCCATGTATCCCCTGCAGCAGTTACACTTATCTTCCATCCCACAGGCATGGAATTACAGCACTGGCAGTCCACTGGTGGTCGTCGGCGTGGTCGATTCAGGCCTTTTGCTCAACCATCCGGACATCACAGCCAATCTCTACATCAATCCTCATGAGATTCCCGATAACGGCATAGATGACGATGGTAACGGCTATATCGATGACTGGTGCGGCTGGGATTTTGTAGATGCACCGGAAATGGCGGACGTGGCATTGGGTGATTTTACCGGGCAGGATACCGATGTAACTGACGAGAACTACCACGGCACCCACGTCTCCGGTATTCTGGGTGCGGTGGGTAATAACCAGACCGGTATCACTGGCGTATGCTGGATGGTGCGGATAATGCCTTTGAGAGCGGGATTCCGCACTACTCAGGGAACCGGTTATCTGCAGGATGACGACGCAGCGGCAGCAATCATCTATGCTGCGGATAACGGTAGTCATGTGATCAACATGAGCTGGGGAGATCCCAATTATTCCCCCATCATCGCCGATGCCTGTGAATATGCGTTCAATAAAGGTGTTGTTCTGGTCGGTTCAGCCGGTAACGACCCCGGTCCTTACCTCAGTTATCCCGCCAAGTTGTCCACTGTCATCTCGGCTGGTGCGGTCAACCGCTATAAGCAGCTCGCCGGTTTCTCCAGTTACGGCGTCGATCTTGATCTTACCGCTCCGGGTGAGCAGATCTGGAGTACATATAAGCTTGAGCCGCCCGAACTGTATAGTGAAATGTCCGGCACATCGATGTCCGCACCTTATGTGACGGGTAGCGTAGCGCTACTGCTGGGATTGCAGCCGGGACTGACCCCGGATGAAGTGAGGTCGCGGCTTCTGACTTCCACAGACGACCTGGGTACCCCCGGATTTGACATCTATTACGGACATGGACTGCTGAACACGCGAAAACTGCTGGAGAATCTTGATCCACCCGTGGTCGGCATGGATTTTCCCTTTGATAACATGGGTGTGGCGGCGAGCTTTGACATCACTGGATCCGTCCAGTCCGCAGATTTTTTCCGGTACAGCGTGATGTACACCAACAAGCCCAATCCCAGCATTCTTGATTGGAAGGACGTAAACCGGCATACCAACCAACCCGCTTATTATCACGAGCCGGTGATCAATGGACTGATCGCCAGATTTGTGATCCCGGACCACTTCAAAGACGGCGCCTACCTGCTCCGAATCCAATATGAAAGCAATAATGGCAAGCGTTACAATTACTACCGCACCATTCATTACACAACCAGTTATCCGACCATGATTATAGAATCGGTGCAAGGGTTCAAGCGGTATGAGGGGCAAAACATGCGCTATTATGTTTCCGCCAAGTTCAGCGAGACCGTTCATGCGCGCCTAACCGTGATCGCCGCTGACTTATCGGAGCACTTCGTGTACAGCATCACGCGGGACAGCATCCAGGTCTGGCTTCTGCCTCCCGAGATACCGCAGGGACAGGTCTCCGTCCAGATCGATGCCTACAACAACGCCAATCTGAATTATTCATCGCCGCTTATTCAGGATGTGATCAACGTCCAATATGAGATCATTCCCTCTCATGGCTGGTCGTTTGACCTCATCGGCCCGCCCCGGGTGCCCTTGAACAAGACGTATGACTTTGACAACAACGGGATGCCGGAGTATGTATCGATGGATCTGCCGTCCAGTGGATACGGGCAGGTATATGTGTATGAACCGACACCGGATGGTCACGTTCAGAAGCACAGTTTCAATGATTCATTCTGGCCATACGATATCGGCAATACCAATGCCGGGGGGATTGAACTGCTGATCCTGAAAGCAGATACAGCCATCATACTGGAGACGCCAGCGGGGAGCAATTACCCATCCCAGAATATCTGGAGCGCCACCAGCATCTCGGGAGGGACCTTTGCCAATTACCTGCCGGGTCAGCCTGCCGATGAAGTGTTGCTGGTCCAGAACCTGCCCACCGAACGTGTGATTCAGGCCTACACCCGCAGCGGGGACACATTTATCGCCCGTAATGTCCTGAGAAACCTTACTGATACCGCATTACGGAACACATTTGTCCCCTCGGTCATCTGCCGCAATCTGGATAATGACGCTTATCCCGATATTCTGGCTGCCGATACCGATGGCGATCTGATGACCTTTGAGATTTTGAACAATAATAATCATAGCATGACCTGGACGCGCCGCATGCCGGTGGGCAATACGTATTATCTGACATCCGGCGATTTCAATGGAGACAGCCGGCAGGAATTCCTCGCTGGCGGGTATTACCGGGACATCCTCAATCCCAATCTCAATTTCTGGTATTTTGAGGGGTTCGCACGCTCAGCCAATAACACCTACACCTCCATGGGCTCGATCATGATCAACAACTACATGTCCCAAAATGCGGCTCATTCCTATGATCTGGACAACGACGGCAAGGACGAGATCATCCTGGCGCTGACGCCCAACCTCTATATCCTGAAGTATGTGGACAACCAGTTCAAACCGATCTGGTATGGCACATCTTCCAGTACCTATCAGATCGCAGCCTGGCGAGATGCCACCCAACACAGCTATTTCCTGACCAATTTCAAGACCGCCCAGGATTCGCTGTTTGCCGTGGAATGGAAACAAGCGGATGCCTTCACCGGTCCTCCTACTCCACCGAATCTGATCGTCAAGCCGCGGGATGAGCGCAGCGCCTCCATCGCCTGGACCGGGAACAATGCCGATTTTTACATCGTTCACCGCAAAGACGAAGAGGGCAACATTGTCGATTTTACGGGAATCACACAACATTCCTTTACCGACAGCACCTTAGTGTCCGGCAAGACCTATCAATACTGCCTAAGTGCCTATAATGGGCTGTTTCAGCCACCCGAAAGCCAGCCCACACTGTGGCAAAGCGTTATCCCTATGCCGCATCCCAGGATCGTGCAGATCGCCCTTGTCAGCAACAACGAACTCCGGATCCTCTTTGACCAGCAGATGGCAGCCCAAAACCTCATTCCCGGCTACTTCCACGTCAGCCATGGCATGGGACACCCCCATTCGGTCAATGCGACCATGATGCAATATGGGATGCAGCTCAAATTCCGGGATCAATTCTTCATGGCGGATGCGCCCTTTGTACTTACAATGAGTAATGTCGTCGGCGCCACCGGCGTGGAACCGGAGATCTGGGAGTATAATTTCTTTTACAACCCGGATACCGTCTCTCCTGCTATCGTGGAAGTCACCGTCGGCAACGACAAGCGATCGGTCGAGATCCGGATGAGCGAGGATATCGCAACAGCAGAAGCAATGGATATCTCAAACTATGTCCTGACCAATCCGCTCAATGATCCTTCCAACCGGATTGTCTCCATCGGTGTCAGCGACAATATGCTCAGTATCCGATTGGAACATCCGCTCAAGTATTCCAATCAATTGTATTATGTCACCGTCTCCAATGTCACCGATCTGGCAGGGAATGTCATTTCTCCCCAGTTCAATACTGCCCGCTTCTCCTTGCCACCGGTCACGGATCTGAGCCAGATGATCCTCTTTCCCAATCCGGTACGCAGCAGCGAACAGGCCTGGCTGGGCTTCCTCAATTTGCCACTGAATAAACCAGGCAAGATCCGGATCTACAATGCCGCCGGCGATATCGTCTGGGATAGCGAGATCCCTCCTCTCACTGCCGTCACCCACAACACCGTCTTTCGCTGGGATCTGAAGAACTCCAGTGGGCACAAGGTCTCCTCCGGGATCTACTATTTTATCCTGGAAATGGGTGGAGAGTACAAGAAAGGAAAGTTTGCGATCATCAACTGAACTCTATCGCAGGTTCGCTCTCCTGCAAGGACCTATCACCTCCGGTCTGTTGCATAAGCACCGCTTGTTTATAAGTGATGTGTCGCCCCTCCGGGGCTTCCGGCAGCGACCTGATTCGTAACCCTCATAGTTGATAAGTTATCACCCGGGCGTTATAGGAAAGCCCCTCTGCAGGGACAATGACCAATATGTATCGAAGGATAAAAGGATGACCGTGTTACAAACATTGCATATACCGCTGCTCAGTTTGATCTTGGCGGCGGTCTTTCTCCTGCTGAATATCCTGGACGCCCATTCCACCTGGTTAGTAACGGGCAGACACAATTATCACCGGGAGCGCAATCCGGTTGCCCGCTGGGTCTTTCGCAAGCTGAAACTCCCCCGTGGCATCATCATCTACAAGACCATCCTGCTCTCGGGTTTGATGGTCGCCTTCGGATTTTACGCCGCCTGGGATGCCTTCACGCTCAATATCGTACTACTAATCGCCAATCTGATCTTTCTGGCAGTGGTTCTGAACAACTACCGGATCGCTCGCCGGATCAAACGTTACATCTGATACACCGCATTCAGCGCTTGCTGATAATCCGGCTCCATCCCGATCTCTGGAACCAGTTCCGTATATCTGACGATGCCATCGGGATCGATCACGATCACTGCCCGCGCCAATAATCCGGCTAAAACCCCATCCACGATCTCCAGACCGTAATCCCCGCCAAAATCACGCGTACGCAGCTCGGACAAGGTCTCCACATTAGTGATCCCTTCCGCTCCGCAGAACCGGCTCAGGGCAAAGGGCAGATCCCGCGATATGCACAGGACTGCGCTGTTGTCCAATTCGGCAGCGGATTGATTGAACCGTCTCACGCTCGTCGCACAGACCGCCGTATCGATGCTGGGAAAGATATTCAGGATCACTTTCCGTCCCCGGTATTCGCTCAATCTTCTGTCCTGAAGATTTGCTCCGGTGAGAACGAATTCCCGTGCCG
>VGPI01000075.1 GCA_016875595.1 Candidatus Cloacimonadota bacterium | reverse complement strand
TTTGAGTTCAGCCGCCATGCCGTCCCAGCCATAATAGATCCATTCAAAGTCGGCGTCTTTGCCAATCGTGGAAAAGAAATCGTAGATGCCGGAGATCACCTTGACCGAGGAAAAGTCCGCTTTGGCATTTTCCATTACTGAACGCAAAATGTCCAGCTCGATCGGTGAATCCCAAGAGCCGTAACGCTTGCCGGCAAAATCCGTGACTTTGGTGATATTGGCGGTTTTCAGAGAGGCAAAGCCGGAGGTGTTGTGGGCGATCACGGCAGCGATGGAGACCAGGGGAATGCCTTTGGCGCGAGCCATTACGACGTTCTCCTGATAACTGACGCCAAACTGGGAATTGCCGGAGGCGACAACTTGATCGGTTACATTCTGGCCGGGTTGGACGATGCTGACTTCCAATCCCGCTTCTTTGAAATAGCCCAGCTCATGAGCCACGTAAAGCCCTGTGTGATTGGTATTTGGCGTCCAATCCAGGGTAACGGTGACCTTTTGCAGACCGGGGCTTTCGGCTTTGCGGCTTTTGCAACTGAACATGCCCAAGACCAGCAGTCCAAGGCAGAGAATGATGATTGATGAGTTCTTCATTGGTTCTCCATTAGCGTTATATTTTTCAATAGGTTATGCTCTGGGGTGGTACATGCGGTGGGTCTCCTTCAGATAACGCATGTCCACATGGGTGTAGATCTGGGTGGTATTCAAACTGGAATGTCCGAGCAGGGTCTGGACAATGCGCAGATTCACTCCCGCTTCCAGCAGATGAGTGGCAAAGGAATGGCGAAAAGTATGGGGTGTAACGTCTTTACGGATGCCGGTCTGGATGACGGCGTTACGCAGAATCTTCCAAAAACCCATGCGGGACATCCTGCCGGCACGGCTATTGAGGAATAGGATATCGGTGTTCTTGAACTTCATCAGTACCGGACGGGTTTGGGAGATATATGCTTTGAGCAGGTCAGATATGGCATCAAAATAGGGGACAAAGCGTTGTTTCCTGCCCTTGCCCCGTACCAGGATCACCTGATCGGTGGCGTTGATGTCGTGGATGGTCAACCCGAGCAGTTCCGAGATGCGTATGCCGGTGGCATAGAGCAGTTCCAGCATGACTTTGGTACGTTTTTCCAGGATAGTTGCAGTGGGAAGGGAGTCCAGCAATTTCATCATCTCATCCACGCTGAGAACGTCGGGGAGGTGTTGGCTGGGCTTGATGGTGGGAACGAGATCAAAGTCGATATCGAAGAAGCGCTTTCCTCCAGCGCTTGTTAAATAGCTATCGGCATATTCCGCTTTGAGATAGGAGAAGAACTGCTTGAGTGCGACGCGCTTGCGGGCGAGGGTGGTGTTTTCCAGTCCGATCTGCTGTAAAGCGCTGAGATAGTCAACGATATGAGTGGCTTGGTAGTCACCGACCTCCTGGGGATCGAAGCCGAGGAAGTCCCTGATGTCCCGGCGATAGCTGACCACGCTGTTCTCCGCCATGCCCTTTTCCACGGTGAGGTAGTAGCAGAAGCTGTTGATCAAGCTGGTCTGTCGTGCCGGCAGATGTTCCGTATTACTCACTGCTGTAGTAGTTTGGCGTTTCCTTCGTGATGCGGATGTCATGGGGGTGTGATTCCTTGAGACCGGCGGGGGTGATCTCGATAAACTCCGCTTTCTTGTGCAGTTCAGCGATCGTGGCAGCTCCGCAGTAACCCATTCCGGCGCGGAGTCCACCCACCAATTGGAAGACGAAGTCCTTCAGCGGTCCTTTGTAGGGCACCATGCCTTCGATGCCTTCGGCGACGAGTTTCTTTTCATCATCGGCGCTTTGGAAATAGCGGTCTTTACTGCCGCTGCGCATGGCACCCAACGATCCCATGCCACGGTAGGACTTGAACCGCCTGCCGTTGTAAATGATGAATTCTCCCGGGCTTTCATCGGTGCCGGCAAACAGCGATCCGATCATCACGGCATCCGCACCGGCGGCGATGGCTTTGACGATGTCACCGGAGAATTTGACGCCACCATCCGCCACGGCTGTAATGCCATGTGTGGCAGCTATTTCGGCACAATCCATGATGGCGGTGAACTGAGGTACACCGATCCCGGCAACCACGCGGGTCGTGCAAATGGAGCCGGGTCCGATGCCGATCTTGACAATATCCGCTCCGGCATCGATCAGATACTGAGTTGCCTTGGCGGTGGCGATGTTTCCTGCCATAACGTCTTGTGAGAGGTGTTTCTTGATCTTGCGCACTGCCACTTCGATGTTTTTTTGATGCCCGTGGGCAGTATCGATCACGATCAGGTCGGCTCCCTTGTCTGCCAGTTCCTGTGCCCGTTCAAAATAGTCGCCGGTGACGCCGATAGCGGCGCCTACTAAAAGGCGGTTCTTCTTGTCCTGAGCGGCATTGGGGTAGTCAATGGTCTTCATCAGGTCTTTTACCGTGATCATTCCCAGCAGTTTCTGGTCGCCATCCACGATCAGCAGTTTCTCGATCCGGTGCTTCTGTAACAGCGCTTTGGCTTGGTTCAGGGTGACATTCGGGTCAGCGGTGATCAGGCGGGTGCGGGGCGTCATCAGTTTCTTGACCGGGGTCTTCATATTGGTTTCGAAGCGGATGTCGCGGTTGGTGATGATGCCTACGAGCTTGCCTTTGTCCACTACGGGGAATCCGCCGATCTTATATTTATTCTTCAGATCATACAGATGCGCCAGGGTATCGGATGGTGAGACGGTATAGGGACTGGTGACCACTCCGCTCTCGGCGCGCTTGACCAGATGCACTTCATTGGCTTGATCGGCAATGCTGAGATTCTTATGAATGATGCCGATGCCACCCTCACGTGCCAGTGCGATAGCCAATGCGCTTTCCGTCACCGTGTCCATCGCAGCGCTGAGAATCGGTATCCTCAGCAGAATCCGGTCGGTGAGACGGGTCTGCACATCCGTCTGTGCCGGTATGACTTGTGAATGCTGAGGCACCAGCAGGACGTCGTCAAAAGTGTAGGTCTTGCGGATCTTTGAGTTCACGTGAGTCACCTCGCTTTATCATGGGACGGCTCTGTGTCCGTCATTGCTTTATAGATTGGGTCGGCTGCTGCCGATGCGGCTGATGATCTGCCGCAGGTTCGGGGAAAAGATGCTATTGGGATTGTTCTTGAGAAATTCCCGCGCCAGACGTAGCTCATACTCGCGATCACGTACCAGGCGTACTTTCATCACAACGGCATATTCTGCGGCGATGTTATCCTGCCAGTCATAATCAAGTATTTCCAGTGCCTTATCGATATCGGAGAGCGCTATCGCCCATTCCGCTGCCAGGATACGCAATTCTTCCTCGCCATTGCGTTCAAACAAGCTTACCAGCGAATCCACCGCTGCCACGTCCATCATCTGCCTGAGGCGGTATGCTTGATAAAAAGCGGGTCTATCCCCTTCCTTCAAGCCAAAGACCAGCATCATCTGATAGATGGCATCATTGACATACGGGCTCTCGGGAAAGCGGATGATGTATTCGTTCATTAGGGTGTCCGCTCTGCCGGTCTGATTGTTCATCAAAGCGATCAGGAAATGGTAATACTCCTTGCTGGTCACGAGGCGGCTATCGGTGATCTTGTGCAGCAGAGTGGCTGCTTGGGAGTTCTCGTTATTGATGATATACAGCCGTGCGATCTCCAGATCGATCTCCTGCCGTTCAGAGGGAATGTGTGTAAACTCCGCCGCCTGCCGATACCAATCCACTGTAGCGCTGATGTCCTTATCCCGTGCCAGAGAGATCTCCGCCATGAGTTTACGGGCGTTTTGATTTACTTTCGCTCGATTGCGTTGCCTGTTTTGGGGGTCTTGCGAATCAATGATCCGCATCAGGTATTCCTGTGCCTGCTCCAATTTATTGCTGCGATAGGAGATATGTGCCAGGCGCAGGTAATGTTCCGCCTTCTGAACGGGATCAGTTGCCGTCTCTGCCAGGTATTCATAGGCAAGGATCGCCACCTCATCATTCAATGCGCTATACTGGTCTTCGGCAAAGCGCTGCACTTTATCCAGGGTCAGGGTCTTGTAGATATCCAATGCACCCTGATCGTCATTGACGTGCATCAAAGCCAGCGCATACGCCTCCCGGACAATCGGATTGTGATGTTCAGCGGCATAGGCAGCAACGACAGCGATCATCGCCGGATCCTCGGTCAGGATCGTCTTTAACTGATTACTGATGAAGTAGATATTCCCCGGATTGGTCTCCAGGAAGGACAGGTATTCATTCAAAGCCCGTTCAAAGAGCCGGTAGTTCAGCGCCGTATTGGCGATCTCCAGCATAAACAGCTTATTATTATTAAGTTGTGCTCTGGCGCCATCATACCAGCGCAGCACAATGTCAAAAAATCCCCGCTGTTCAAAGTAAGATGCGATCAGGCGGTATTTGTTCAGGTCATGATCGACCGTCGGCAGATAGCGCATGACCATCTGGTAAGCCGCCTCGCCCTTTCCCTGATTGATGGCAAGCTGGATATTAAGCTCGGTAAATGCCTGCTGCGGCAGGATGGACTGATACCGGGCAAGCGCTTGTTCCGCTTTATCCATCTGCATCAGAACGAAATACAACTGGACTACTTGCCCCGCTGCATTGGCATCCTGCGGAAACTTCTGGAGAATAGACAGCCAGGTCTGTTCCGCTGCCGCATATTGACGTTGCGCCATTTGCTGTTGTGCCTGCTGGGTCATGATCTGCAGTTCGTTATATTGAGCAGACATCGGAACCAGCATCAAACCTACCAGGAAAATACAAGCAATGATCTGCAATCCCCGCATCATCGTGTCGCCTTTTCATTCAGGGTCTTCAGATAACGCTGAATGACTTGCTGATATTCCCGGGGAAAAGTGCGGTACTGTTCATCCAGCATCGCATTACGCCGCAGTTGGTTGTAGTCAAAGTCACCATCGTGTCGGGAGAAGGGAACGTTCTCTGCCGTCTCTCCCCGCCGCTTTTCAGTGAATTCACGTTTATTGATCGAGCGGGTGGCATCCAGCATGCGGGAGAGGATGCGTTCCTGCCTGTTCAATAAATCACGGTTGATCTGATTATTGCGCAGTTGTCGGGCGACGGCTTCCGCATCATCGATGATCTGTTGGATGGTATTGCCTTGTTTCTGGGCTTCGGGATTGTTTTGCAGAGCGCGTTTGAGGTTGTCTGCCAGGCGTTGCTGATCCTGAGCCAGGCGCTGGATTTGTTGCTGCATTGCTGCATCCTGTCTGCCACCTTGTTGCATCATCCGCATCATCAATTGCTCGGTCAGCATATTCATCGCCATCTGTTCCTGACCCATCTGCTCCAGCATCTGCATCAAGGACTGCATCCCGCTTCCACCTCCCGAACCGGAGGAGGGACTATTCAGCGCTTGCATCAGATCATAAGCCATCAGATTCAGTCCCTTCTGGATATTGGTCAGGACTTCCCGTGTGGTTCGAAAAGCCGGATCACCGATATTGACAAAGATCTGCCGGTAGTTTTGTAGCGCAGAACTGAGATCCATATAAAACTTGGGCGGCAGGTACAGCGTTACCTGAGGATTGGCAAAGAGCCGGTTCATCGAGATCTGCAGCCCTTCATACTGGGCGATGAGATCGGCGATGATCTGATAGGGATCATTGCCAAAGCGGGCGGCGGTCTCCTCGTGTTTTTTGCTGAAGATCAGGATTTCACGGATGGCGTTCTGCATTGCCTGCGCTACCATCTGTTGCGATGAACCGCCCATTGATTCCTTCATTGCAGCCAGCATTTGGGTAAATGTCCTCATCTTCCGTCGGGCTTCTTCCTGCTCGCTCATTGCCTGCGAACGCTGATTCTGAGAGAGTGAGGATGCGCTCTGGGAGAGGTTTTGTTCCATCTGGCTGCGCTGCATCTCACGCATCAGTTCCTGCAATTGCTGCATTGCCTGCCGATCCTGTTGCGGATCGAGCATCTTACCGATCTGGTCCAATTCCTGTTTGAGCTTTTCATATTTCTCGGCGATGTTTTGCTGTTCCTGAGCCAAACGCTGGCAGTCCTGAGAGCTGTCCGCAGTTCGTTCCTGAAGCGCTGCCTGCATTTTTTCCATCTCTTCGGAGATCTGCAATGCCTTTTGTACCGCTTGTTCTTTCTTTATACTTTCCAATAGCTTAAGCGTCTGATCAAGGCGCTGGTTGAAGTCCTCCAGGGAAAACCGGAAGTTCTCCATCGACTTTTTCATTGCTTCAGGATCGAGGTTCTGCAACGCATTCTGGAATTTCTGCATCGCCGCCAGCAATTCGTCATTGCTGATTTCCTGCATAAGCTCCTGGATCTTCATCATCTTTTCCAGTGTCTCCGGTGAAAGCGCTTGATTTGCTTGCATCTTATCGATCAAATCCTGATAATTTTCGGCGAGCTTTTCCACCTGTTCGCTCAGTTTTTCCTGGTTCTGCACGATGTTTTCCAGTTGACGCTGTTCCTGCCAGTCCAGTTTCTCGTCACGTAGCCATTCCCTTCGCTTTTGTTCAAATTCCTGTTGCAATTCCCGCGAGCGGTCAAGAACCGACTGCAATTCGTCTTTTTTGTGCGTTTCCTGCCGTTCCAGTTCCCGGTAAATTTCCTCAATCGACGGGAAGCGCGCCCGATAGGTCTGCGATACGCCTTTCTGGGCTTCCGGAGAATTGTCGTAAACAACGGCATAGTAGGTAACTACGTGCCCGGGCAGGAGCTGTAGGTCACGCAGGTTCCACAGGTAATCCTGTTCATAGATCTTACCGCTGATGATGCTTTGGATCGGGATGATCTGTTCCGGCGCATCATTGACCCGGAAGACCAATTGACAATCCTTCAGTCCAAAGTCGTCATCGGCATAGAAATACAGGGGAAGAAGCATATTCTGATTGAGGATCACGTCCTCGCCGGGCATCAGGATCCGGATCTGAGGCGGCAGATCAGGGATGATGGTGATTCGTTTTTCCTCGGGACGGGAGCGGCGACCCAGCGCGTCAGTCATCTCCAGATACCAGTTATCCGCATTCATAACCCGTAGTTGAGCGATGTAACGCCGCTCATCAATGCTGGACATTGGGGTCTCGGTTCCATCCGCAAAGATCATCTTTGCGGAAGTGACCGGGATATTGGCTTCGATCATGATCCTGGCTTGTGTAAAGCGATATGCCTCTATATTGCCATAACTTAGCGTATCGATCTCAGTCCGCAAACCGGTGTATGCCGGATAACTATATTCGATCCGCCAGCGCCGCACCAGCGGTTCCTCGAGCACCTCGATCCGATAAGTGGGCGAGACCGCCACCTCGTTTATGACATAATATTCAAAGCTATTGTCCACCCTATCAAAGACATAGCGCTGATCGGTCAAGGAAAGCTCCCGCCAATCCTGGTCATAACGGAAAAAGAGCCGGTGATGCAACCGCCGGTCGGGATCGGTAACGCTGATCACCAGAGCGGTGTTCTTACCAATCGTAGCATTGCCGGGAGCGACCTCGATCGTATCTTTATAAAGGATCGTCTCCACGCGGTTGGAATAAAGCTGAGTCATTGCCCGTGAGAACGCGTCGAAATCATAAGCCCAGATGCCCAGGATCCCGATGACCAGCATCAGAATCAGTAGCAGGGAACGCATCTGATAGACCGGTGGGATGCGGTAATGCTCCTTGTCTATCCTCCTAACCGACTGTTGCGCCAGCAGATCCACGATCCGTTCATCCGCCTTTTCCTCAGACAATTGATAGACGTTCTGATACAGATCGTCCTGATGATCCACCTGCCGATCCAAAAAGCGCGCCGTCTCAAATACCCCGTAGAATCGCCGGTAAGCGCTGATCAGGAAATAGATAAAGAGCATCGATAAAGTGATGCGTACCATGATCCCCGCTACCACCACCGCCTGGGGATTGTGATCCAGATGGCTGAACAGCAGGTAATAGATGTGCAGGGCAAAAACCAGCACGAGGACACAGCTCGCCAATGCCTTGGCGGAAATGCGCAGATTGATCTGCCGCCGGTATTTGCCCATGTGCTTTAGTATCTCATTCATCATTTATAATATAACCTGTCTCTAATCGGTCGTAAACATCAAAGGCAGCCCTTTTGTGTCAAGCGGATTCTGGATGTCTGTCTTTGATCTTTCTCATCCTCCACACTTCCTCCTTGCTTCATTACCTTAGTATAACCTTAGTATAACCTTACGACCGTAAGGTTATACTAAGGTTATACTAAGGTGATCAAGCAGGTAAGAGCTGCTGGGAGTGGTGTTACCTTTGGAAAAACTCCGCTGTCCCCACGCTATCTGACAACTCTTTGTCCTGGGAGAACAATGAATAATTGGGGTTGGATTCAAAGCTCTGACAAAGGCAGATATTGGTAATGATCCGCGCCGTCATTCCCGCGCCGGCGTCAGCCCAATATTTTATAATACATAGTCCAATAGTCAGTTAACAAAAGACCTGGACTGGCGCCGGACTGGAATGACGAGCACGTGCCAATCATGCCAGTTTATTCTATAACTTCTGACGCTGTGATGGGATCCTGTGCAAGGGTCTCTTCAATATGATAAAGTTGGGTTGGGATCCTGTGCAAGGGTCTCTTCAATATGATAAAGTTGGTTTAGGGAACGGCGATGAAGACAGCAAGAGGGCAACAGAAAAGCCCGGTCAGTGTATAGAATCACCGAATCGGGCTAATCGTGTTCGTAGTGCTTTATATCAGTTCTGGAGTAGCATATCGATGGCTTTGGCGGATCTATGACCATCGGCAATAGCGGTGATGGCATCCGCAGTTTTATTGAATATATCGCCACCGATAAAGACTTTTTCATCTGTGGTTCTGCCATAGCGATCAGCTTCGATATTCCACTTGCCAAATTTGATCTGGGCAAAAGCTTCGCCATCCATCCAGTTAAAATTCATCCCTTGTCCAATGGCAGATATTACGGTATCGGCAATGAGCACTTCCCGGCTGCCTTCGATCAATATGGGTTGTGGACGCTTTGACCCATCTTGGATCACCATTTCCGCCTTGCCCCAATACATTTCGAGCCGCTTGCTGGTGGATTTTGTTATCTCCAAGGGGATAGCCTGGTAGATGAATGACACGCCTTCTTCAAGAGCTTCATCGATTTCCTCACGATCTGCAGGCATATCTTCCAAACGTCTGCGATACAATACCGTTACCTCTGCTCCCAAACGTCTTGCGGTTCTGGCAGCATCCATGGCAACATTGCCTCCGCCAACTACGACGACATGAGTTCCCAAATCAATGGGAATGTCATTGGTTGTATCGCTGAGGAGCT
>VGPI01000074.1 GCA_016875595.1 Candidatus Cloacimonadota bacterium | reverse complement strand
AGATCATCGACCTCCACCGCCTGAGCTGGAGGTTGACGCACCTCAAAGTCCGCAAATCCGAACTCCCGGACGAAGTTCTTCATTAGTAGGCATCCGATGCGCATCCTTGACCGATATATCATCCGCGAGTTTCTCAAGACCTATCTGATTATCTTCTTCTCCTTTGCCGCCGTCTTTATGGTTATCGACATCGTCGATCACCTGCCCCGCCTGCTTCGTAATGGCGCCACCTTCCAGCAAGCCACATTGTATTATGTGCTGCGTCTCCCCTATCTTTTGGTGTTGACCTCGCCGGTCACCGTTCTGCTCACCGGTCTCTTTATGATGAACGGACTCTCCAAACACAACGAAAGCGTGGCGATCCGAGCTGCCGGAGTCAGCATCAAACGCGCCATGTTCCCGCTCTTTATCATCGGATTCATCATCAGCATCGCTGTCACGTTGATGGGAGAATATCTCCTGCCCTATGCCGAGTCCAAACGAGATTATGTCTATCGCGTCCAGATCAAGGGCGAGCAGCCCGATGATCAGATGCTCAAAGCCCGCATTCATTACCAGGGAACGGACAGCAGGTTCTTTTTCATCGGCTTTTTCGACGGCTACAACAATACCATGCGCATCGTGGACATCACCCAGCTTGACTTCGAGACCGGCGACATCCGCAAAAAGGTCACCGCCTCATCCGCCGTCTGGCAGAACGACCAATGGCTGCTTCAGGACTGTGATATCAGGGAATTCAGCGAGAGCCGGCAGACATCCTGGCGGCACTTCACAGATGTGATCCTCCCCGAACTCGACGTCAAACCCCGTGACTTTATCCGGATCTCCAAAAAAACCATGGCACTGAACTTCTTTGAACTGAGGGATTATATCCAGAGCTTGAACAAACTGGGTGAGGACGCCAGCCGTGAGACCGTGGATCTGCACATCAAACTGTCATTTCCGCTCACCAATCTGATCGTGATTTTCTTCTTCCTGCCCATCGCCACCAGTAATACCCGCAGCAAAGGCAGAGGCTGGATCTTCATGCTGGGCTTGCTGGTCTGTTTCCTGTACCTGATCGTGATGCGCGTCAGCCAGAGCTTGGGTTACAACGCCATTCTGCCACCCATCCTCGCCGCCTGGGCACCCAATGCCTTTTTCACCCTGCTGGGCTTTGCCTTCCTTTACAAATCAGAAGTTTGACCTCACTCCGGTCTTCCTCATACTTCCACCTTGTCTGAAATTTGTCTATCTCTTGCTTCATCTTTACCTGGATCGTGTTTCCTCCTTGCTTGATCACCAAGTACTCAACTATCTCGATGGATTCCATGATAATGTCTGATCCCCCGTTTCCTCTGCATCCGATCTGAGATGAGGAAACAGCGAACCCACCTGACAGGCGCACACAGTCGGCTTGGAGTACGATCAGTTCAGGGCTATGAACCTAAGATAACAGGCTTGAGATCTGAGTCATCAACGTTTGAGCAGCAGCATCAACCAATATGGTTTTGGGCAGGATATTGCGCGATTCATCAAATTAACTGCTTTCGACAGAAGATTGGATCTAAACACGAAATCTTCCCTCCGACAGACTGGGCAAACGACCGGAGTGGTTGGGTGAAAGTATTGTCCTGCAATATAATGATTCAGGAACAACAGGATGGGATTGAACGCTCTTTCCGTGGGACCAAAAACGAGGGATTTGACGCAGGAAAAACCTGGGAACAACATTTTAAGCCTGCGTTTAGTAAAAACTTGCAAGTGGCCATAGGCATGATAGGGGTTCTTGCAGCCCAGGCATTTGACCATTGATTTGGCAAGCTGCTCATGATTGGGCACGGAAATCAAGATGTAATGGGAGCCAATACGGGCAAATTCAGATGCTACCTTTTCCGTTTCGGCAGCGGTCAGATGTTCCATCATCTCACTGGAGAACACCAGATCAAAGCTTAGATTTGGGAAGGGGAGGCAGGTTGCAGAAGCCATTACCTTCTTGGTTTTCAGATGTGCCAGCGCTTTTTGTGAAATGTCCACCCCAGTAACATCATAGCTCATCCCAAGATAATTGGTGATCAAGCCATTGCCACAACCAATATCGGCAATGGTTTTCACATCCTCCGGGATCCAGCTTTTTATCAGTTCCAGCTTTGCTTTTATCTGGCCGGAAGAGTCATAGTTGTCCCAAACGGCATCATTAATATTCACTTTACCTTCACCTTGTCATATCATCGATCATTTCAGCAAGAAGCGTTTGATCGGGCGGAGGGGGGATCGTCTGAATCATCTGTGATGCTGCTTATGGACCAGACTCTTCCGGTACATGTCGATCAACTGCCGGGTGACGGATTCATGACCAAATCGTTCGATACAATAGTCACGGATCAGATGAGTATCATATTGTGATCTTTCAGCGATCATATTCTTCATGGCCAAAGCCAGTTGTGCCGGATTGTGAGGTTTCACCAGTTGACCGCAAAGTTGGGTAACGATATCTTCTGGACCTCCGCAGTCAGTTGCGATGATTGGTTTTCCGCATGAAAGTGCTTCAATCAGCACCACTCCGAACGTTTCCAGGTGGCTTGGCAAGACATAACAATCACAGCAATGATAGAAGCGCAGGGTATCCTCGGGCATGAGTTCACCCAGGAGGATGATGTGTTTGGTTAGTGAAAAGTGACGAATATAGCCGACCAGTTTTTTATGTAAGGGTCCTCCGCCACCGATCAGGAGTTTGAAATCCTGGCGGTCACGGAGTAAAATCTGAACAGCCTTGATTAGATCAAGGACTCCTTTGCCAACGCGCAAGCCCGTCAGGGCAAAAAAGACAAAGTCCTTGTTGGGATAGGTGTTAGCCTGAGGGATGTAAGTATCAGTGTTCACCAGATTGGGTATGACCTGTACCTCCCGGGGTATCCATTTTTCCATTTCGTTCTTCAGATATGTGCTCACCGCTATGACCCTTGTGGCTTCCCAAAGGGGTACCGAGATCAAAGGCGATAGCCCCTTTTTTGCTCTGAACTCGCGGAATGGGAATGGTCCGCTATGTTCGGTGATGATGTATGGGATGTGGAAGAGACTGGCTAATTGCCTGGCGACAAAACCACCCGGAAAACTAACATGAGCATGGATCAGATCTGGCTTTTCCATGTTTGTCAGTCTTGCAGCCAAACCATTGATATTTCCCCGTAAGAATTGACTTGCCCAAGTCAGATGCGGGATGCGAAGTTCCTTGTAGAATTGGTTTTCTGTATCGGCTCTATAATCACACAAGAAACGATGGGTCTGTGAAATGGCCAGGAGCGGTCTTCGGAGCCGGAGCTGATACTCATTTTGTCCCCAATTGAGCACGGCTACATCGACGAGTCCGGTTTGTCCCAACGCTTTTGCCTGCTCGATAAAGAACCGGCCAGCATAGGGATAGGCCTTGCACGGATGCCATGATGGGATGACCAGGACTTTCATGATTCCCGGATGCAGCTATAGATAAGCGATGCCAGCTTATCTGCATGGTTTCGGTTACTGAATTGAGCAATATATTGCCAATCGGGGTTGATATCCAAAGAGCGATTTTGCCACAGATGGTATATTCTGCTAAGTTGCTGGCAGATGGCGTCAATATCGAGAGAATCCGCGATGAACCCGGTCTTACTCGTCCGGATGATCTCAGCCGCCAATCCATTCTCTGGCACGATAGCAAGGATGGGTCGGCCGCTACGAATGTAACTGAAGAGTTTTCCGGTCAACACAAAATCCGATTGCCTGCCCCCGGCGATGTAAAGGAGTAGGATATCGGCTTTCATCATCTCTCGGCAACTCAGCCGATGACTCTGAAAGCCGCTGAATCCGACGATCCTGGTTAGATACGGGCTCCGGCTGTAGCTTCTCAGAACAAAGCGGGGGGTATTATTGCCAATGATCTGAACTTCCATGGTATTCTGGTCGATGATTCCCTCCGTAGTCAGGTGGGAGATCGCCCGCCATAATATGTCCGGTTGCTGATGGTCATAAAAAGAACCGAAATAGACCATGCGTAATCGCGGCTGATATTGATGGGTCTCAGATCCGGTAAAATCAACCTCATCATAGCCATTAGAGATTATCTGATATGGCTTTGTAACCAGATATGGCATCCTGTCACACATCTCCTGATGCATCTTAGCTGTCAGATAAACCACTCCAGCGCAATCCCTCAGAATCATGTCCTGCTTCAGCTTTTCTCGATGCAGTACCTTTCTGGGGTAGCTCTCATGGAGCCGCATTGGATTATCGATCCAGTGATCTCTGAATTCACATATGTAATCAATACCGTATCTTTGCTTGATGAACAGACCGAGATCCAGGGAGGAGAACGGGCCCGACGAGATTAACACCGCTCTGATATTCCCATGATCCCTCATGATCCTGCTGATTCTTCGTTTCGCAAAAGATAACCAGGTGCATTCCGGTTCCGGGTAAAATATGTTCCACCTGAGCCAATTGACCAAGCGGCATAATTTCAAACCGTACAGGAGCTTGAATAACCAGTTCACATCCGGATGTGATACCCGGTGGATCGTCGTACTTTGCGGGATATCGGCCAATAAACTCTTATCCCGGGGTAGCCGGGTCCAGCCAATGTTCACAGCCAGTACCACCGATTCTATCCCGAACTCCCGCAGATACTTAACATGCTTGACAGCGCGTATTGAGGCGATCCCTCCCGCAGGGGGAAAATAATATGTTATGTACAGGATTTTCTTCATTGATCTCCGCTTCTCCGTCTGAATAAGGACATGATAAACTGACGGTCATAGGGAAGAATGGCTCTGAAAACAGTGCATAAGAGCAGATACAGCGTTCCAAACATAACCACGCCCAGAACAAGCTTGAGATAGTCATTCATCGTAAGATACAGGAAAGGCAGACACAATAATCCCGCTATCAGCATTGCGACTCCGGTCCGGATCAACGCATTGACAGGAAACAGGGAACGGGGATCGATTTGCAGCTTATATCTGATCGCAAGGATGTAGAAAGCGGCACTTAGATAAGTTACCAGCACAGTACTCAACGCCGGACCCATCATACCCAAGTATCTGACCAGAACGAGATTGAGGATCAGATTGAGGATCATCGTAAACAGAGCATTTATCAGAATTGTCCTGGTATGGTTAAATGCCAGAAAGATGATTCCAAAAGTGGCTGCCCGTAATGGCACGGTAAGCAGATAGACTCGGAAGTATGGCACCGATTCTATATAACCGGCGGTGTATAAGATCCGGATGATCGGGGAAGCGAACAGGACAAAGATCGCAGCCAGCGGAAAGATAATCAGGGCATTCTTGCGAACGGAAGCGCGGTAGATCTCAACGGCTTCCGCTATGTTCTTTCCGGAACTGATATGGGGAAGGATGATCGAATTGACCGAATTGGTCAATATGCTGATGAAGGGCAGTTCCATAGCTCCAATGGCGAAGATGGCAAACTGCTCCGTACTGAAGTATCCCGAAATGACGAATTTGTCGAGCTGGACAGCGAGCAACCCGATGATTGACGCCAGTCCTAAAGGCAGGGAGTAACCTAACTGCTGTCTGAGTCCTTTGATCTCTTTCCAGTCGGTCCCAACAGCAAATCTGCCCAGATTGATCCGGGCATAGATCCACTGCAGAAATGCCGAAACCAATACCCCCACCACGATATATCTCAAGTCCTTGGTAACCAGGGCAATGGACAGGATCAGCACCAGATCGCACAGGATTGAAAACAACGTGAACCTCGCCATGCTCTGCGGCCGCTTCAAGCTCAGCATGGTGCTGTTAAACATCTGAGTAACGAACATAAATACCGGATAAATGGCGAACAGGACAAGCAGATCAGCCAGTCCCGGGTTATTCATCAGGTTGGCGATCGGATGGCGCAGAAGATACAGCCCCAGCATAAACACCAGAGCCAAAACAGAGATCAGATTCAGCGTCCGGCTGATGATCCTGCGCTGTTCCGTTTCGTCTGCCGCCTTGGGAATGAAATACATCAAACTCTGAGGGATGCCCAGTAACAGCAACGTCGAAAAGGTCGTATAGATCAGAAACAACTGCCGGTAGGAGCCATAGTCCTCCTTGGTCAATATCCGTGCCAGAGCGATCCCGATCAGGGTCTTGATCCCAAATCGGAACATATCCACGGTGGAAAGCAATCCTGCCTGCCGGCTCATTCTGGACATCTAAAACACCTCTTTAGCGACTGCAATTTCAAAGTGATACGGTTGATCCAGCCCTTCATTGCTCAGAACCACGATGTATCCACCCTCTCGGGTTTGCCTCTCATCCACCCAATAATCGATATTTCCTCCTGCCAGGTAGTAGCGTATCCGGCTATGCAACAGCCGAGCTTCCTGATCGGCGATATCCAGCTTCCAGTTAGCGGAAAAGGGAACATTGATCCGGATGCGATAGCCAGAGCCCTCGGGATCGAAATGCACCGCTGGCAGAAGCGTATCCCGCTCAGCCGGAGCTGATCTCTCCACCCCAATTCCATTACCCGTTATGACCATGTCCGAATATGGCGCTTGCACCCGTCGCAACCATTGCGGATCGATTAGCTGCTTTTCCGCTTCCCCTGCAGCATAGAAGTCCTGATGAACCGGCGGATCGAGTTTTCCGGGATAGGACATCTGCGCCAATTGAGCCAGCGCATTGCCTTTGACCAAGCCATCATAACTAAACAGAGCGACCCCCCCAAAGCCATAACTGCGGGCGAGGTCGATCTTCCGTGCCACATCAAGGATAGAATACCTGCCGGTATTTTTCTCATCCGGCAGCAGATCACCATCGGGAGGTAGATCCTGCCAGGCGCGAACCCCGATCACAAAGCGGTCGTTCGAGCGCAGTGATGCCATCTGATTGAGGCATTGCAGATAGATCCGCTCATCCTTGAAATACGTCATGGGATAAAGCCGGTCAATGATTCCCCGCGCCAGCCAGTCCTTCCAATCTTGTGCATAAAGGGTGACCGCATCGACATAATTTGCCTTTACCGCCGCACTGACGACCATGGTCGGACTGACCGCTTTGACCTGGAGATAGATCATTTCCACAAAAGCAGTTACCTGCATTGTCCGCCATTGATTCCAGGTGTGTCGCTTGTCTTGTTTCCGATGTTCTTCAAAGCGTTCCACTGACTCGGGATGATAACCCCACTGCACATGCGGATAGCGGATATAGTCCAGGTGCAGCCCGTCCAATTCGGGATAATTGACCACAATATCCATCACGATATTCTGCAGGTAGTCCTGGGCGGCGGGGATCCCCGGATCGATGAACCAGCCAAAGTTGTCCATCGCTCGCATCGGTTTCCCGTTCACATCGGTAGTGATCCAGTCCGGGTGATTTACCTGAATATAATTCTGCCTGATCCTCATCGTATCGGTGGGCGTCGCATTGAACACCACCACCCAGGCATGGATCTTCAAGTTCATGTGGTGTGCCGCTTTGATGGCATAATCCAATGGGTCGAACTTATCAGCGGGCAGGATGTAACTGCGCGGCTCCGGATTGGGGTAGGTCCGGTCCTCCCGGTTCGGGATATACAGCGCATCCGAGCGGTAACGCACCTCCATCATGAGCTCGGTCTGTTGCATCAGCACCGCCTGCTGTATCACCCGATCGATCTGCTGCCGGCTGGTCATGCTCCAGGGCAACACCCACAAAGAACGGATCTCGGCGGACAGGGACAGATGGAGCATCGCCACCGCCAGGATCAGGATCAGCGTTTTTCTATTCATGCACGGGTTCAGTATCAGATGGAGGCATTACTTCAATCTCCTGCACCCGGGCGTCCGCCTTGCCGTCGCTCATCCGGATGCTGACCAGATCATCCGGGTGCAATGCCTGAACCGAACTGATCGCTTTAGCATCCTTGCTGATAATGGCATAACCCCGTTGCAAAACCAGGGTCGGGGACTGTTGCCGGAGGGAGGAACATGCCTGTTCCAGCCGGTTATTCCGGCTGATGAGGATCGCTTTGATGCCGTGGGGCAGACGCACAGTATGATATTGCAGCCGCATCTTCTGTTGAAACAAGAAAGTATGAAACCTGTTCCGGATCAGTGCCAGCGCTTTTTCCTCGCGTCCAATGTAATCCGTCTTGATCTGCCGGAAGTGCATAGGCGTCTGCCCGAGAGTCAGTTCCGCCTGATCCAGACGCTGCTGAAAGGATTGTAATACCATTTGGGGATGATACTGAGCCAGCGTATGTGTCGCGCTCTGCAGTTCATTCCTGATCCGGGCGATCCGGTTTGCAGTGAGTAGCTGTGTCCTCTGAGCCATGGATGCAATCAAGGGCAACAGATCGTTCTTGTCCGGCACGACCAGTTCAGCCGCCGCCGATGGCGTGGGCGCTCTCAGGTCTGCCACAAAATCAGCGATCGAAAAATCGATTTCATGTCCAACGGCTGAAATGACCGGGACTCGCGAGGCAAAGACCGCTCTTGCCAGCCCTTCGTCATTGAAACAAAACAGATCTTCCTGCGATCCGCCACCCCTGGTCAGGATGATGACATCCACGGGAAAGACCCGATTGAAATAACGGATCCCGGCGATAAGTTGAGGCGGCGCCTCATTGCCCTGAACCAGAGCCGGATATACGACCACTTCCACCGGGAACCGCCGCATCAGGATATTGCGGATGTCCTGCAAAGCCGCTCCGGTCGGCGATGTGATCACTCCGATCCGGCGCGGATAACGGGGGAGTTGCTGCTTGTGCGACGGCTCAAACAGGCCTTCATCATGCAGCTTTTTCTTCAGTTGTTCAAATTGTACCTGCAACAGTCCTTTACCTGCCGGCAGCATTGTCTGGACATTCAGATTATACTGTCCGCCCTTTTCATAAACGGTCAGCTTGCCGAAACAGATCACCTGCATCCCGTCTTCCGGACGGAATTCCAGTCCCATGTTCGCACCGCGGAAAAAGGTGCAGCGCATAACCGCCCGGTCATCTTTGAGATTGAAGTAAATATGCCCGGAAGTGTGATGTATATAATTACTTATCTCGCCGGTGACATACATTGCCTCGATCTGGGTTTCCACCACCCGTTTCAGGTGCAACGTTACTTCATACACCGAAAATACTATGATATCATCCATGACGTATCATTCTATTTATACCCTGCCAATTATGTCAAATACTATGTTAATCTCCCCTCGTCCTCCTTGCTTGATTACCTTAGTATAACCTTAGTATAACCTTACGGGCGTAAGGTTATACTAAGGTTATACTAAGGTAATCAAGCAAGGAGGAGAACTGGTATTTCCTGATTTTAGTTGACAACTAAAGTGAGGAGATAAGATGAAACGCAA
>VGPI01000073.1 GCA_016875595.1 Candidatus Cloacimonadota bacterium | reverse complement strand
AAGAACGTAGATTAAGAGGAAAATATGGATCCATTGATCATAACCGCAGCCATCACCGGAGCGGAGACAAACCGTAAGGAACAGCCAAATCTGCCGATCACACCGGAAGACCAGGCACAAGCAGCCAGAGATTGTTACGTTGCTGGAGCCCGGGTGATCCATCTGCACGTGCGTGAAGATGATGGTAGTCCGACCCAACGTCTGGAGCGTTTTGCAGATTCGATTAACGCCATCCGCTCCGCCGTTCCCGGGATCATCATTCAGATCAGCACCGGTGGCGCCATTGGTGAAGACTTCGAGAAAAGAATCGCTCCTTTACAACTCAAACCCGATATGGGCACTTTGAATGCCGGAACCCTGAATTTTGGTGATGACATTTTCATCAACCACCCCAAAGATATTATCCGTCTGGCGGAGGCATTCAAGAAATACAACGTCGTTCCGGAAATCGAGGTTTATGAATCTGGCATGATCGATGTTGTGTGCCATTTAGTTAAAAATGGTTACATCACTCATAGCCCGCTGCACGTGCAGTTTGTTTTAGGAGTTCCCGGAGGTATGAGTGGAAAACCGCGTAACGTCATGTATATGATCGACCATTTCAAAGATGAAATCCCTGCTGCCACTTGGGCTGTTGCCGGCATCGGCAGATGGCATATCCCGGTTTCGATGGTGGCATTGGTAACGGGGGGACATATCAGAGTTGGTTTTGAAGATAACATCTATTATCATAAGAACGCCGTTGCTGAATCCAATGCTCAATTAGTTGCCCGAATTGCCCGTATTGCCCATGAGATCGGGCGTCCGCTTGCTGATCTTGATCAGACCCGACAGCTCTTAGGACTTCCGAGGACTGAAAGCCTATGATACTGACCGATAATGCCAAAAAAGTACTGGAAAAACGCTATTTCAAGCGCAACGAAAACGGAGATGTGATCGAGGATTGGCAAGCAATGATCCATCGGATTGCCAATAATATTAGTAACGGTGATGAAAGTAAGTATAAACGTTATTACAGGTTAATGGATGAGGGCTATTTCTTACCTAACTCACCAACATTAATGAATGCCGGCAGTGATCTTCAACAATTATCCGCATGCTTTGTTCTACCGATCGAAGATAGTATGGACAGCATCTTCGAAACTGTAAAAAATGCGGCTTTGATCCACAAAAGTGGTGGTGGTACAGGTTTTTCCTTTAGCCGGTTAAGAGAGGCAAATTCCCGTGTTAGGTCCACCAATGGCGTATCCAGCGGTCCAATCTCCTTCCTAAAAGTATATAATGCTGCTACTGATGCCGTCAAACAGGGGGGTACCCGCAGAGGTGCCAATATGGCGTTGATTAACGTGAACCATCCACAGATATTTGAATTCATTACCTGCAAAGAAAACATCAATGAACTAACCAATTTTAATATCAGTGTGGCTCTAACCGATGAATTCATGGACGCGGTCAGGTCTGATGCTGATTTTCAACTCATATCTCCCTATGACGGGCAAGTTAAGCAGGTTACCAAAGCGAGAACCATCTTTGAACTGATAGTGGAAATGGCACATCGCAATGGCGAACCAGGGGTTATCTTTATTGACCGGATTAATCAAGCCAATCCAACTCCTGAACTGGGAGTTATCGAGTCCACCAATCCATGTGGCGAGCAGCCCCTATTACCGTATGAGGCATGTAATCTGGGATCGATAAACCTGTCAGTGATGATCAAAGACAATGAAATTGATTGGGAGCTATTACGACAAACGGTTAGAGAAAGTGTTGATTTCCTCGATGATGTGATCGATCGTTCCAGATTTCCGCTTGATCGGATCGCCATCATGGCAAGGGGCAATAGAAAGATCGGCCTGGGTATCATGGGCTGGGCTGATCTGCTTTATCAGTTATCAATTCCATACTGTAGTGAGGTCGCCTTTGTTTTGGCCGGGAAAATCATGGAGTTCATCGATTTTGAGGCTAAGCAACGATCCCTGGAACTGGCTTCAGTGATCGGAGCATTTCCAAACTTTGAGAATAGTATTTACTCCAAAGAGGCCTTACAAAGAACGGGTTCTTTGAATTGGTCATGCTTGATCAAAGAGATATCAGTCAAAGGCATACGAAATGCCACTGTCACCACAATAGCTCCGACTGGAACCATCAGCATGATCGCTGACACATCAAGTGGTATTGAGCCCCAGTTTTCATTGGTCTATGTAAAAAGAGTTCTGGACGGTGAAAATCTGCTCTACGTCAATAAGTGGTTCGCAGCAGCCTTACAGAAACACGGATTATACAGTGAGGAACTCCTCCAGGAGGTAGCGGCTCACGGTTCGATCCAACATAATGATAAAATTCCGGATGATATCAAACAGGTGTTTCAGACCGCTCACGACATCAGTCCTGAATGGCATATCGGTATGCAGGCAGCATTTCAACAATATACCGACAATGCAGTGAGCAAGACCATCAATTTCCATCGGGATGCAACGCTGGAAGAGATTCGCACCGCTTTTGAGATGGCATATCAAACCGGCTGTAAAGGGATCACAGTTTACCGCGATGGCAGTCGTGATAATCAGGTCCTGAATATTGGAATCACTGCATCGACTCAGATCTCGCCTGAGGTCCGGGTCATGCCACGCAAACGCCCCGCAGTCACCCACGGAGTCACCCAAAAGATGGAAACAGGGTGTGGGCACATGTATGTGACGGTCAATAGCGACGAGCATGGTGCTTGTGAAGTATTCGTCCAAATGGGCAAAGTAGGCGGTTGTGCTTCAGCCCAATTGGAAGCGATCGCACGCCTGGCATCCTTATCCTTGCGATCCAATATCCTCATAGAGTCAATCATTCGCCAGTTAAAAGGAATCAGATGTCAATCACCGATGTGGAACAAAGGGAAACTGGTTACTTCTTGTGGAGATGCAGTGGCTCAGGTATTGGAGAATTATCTCTCCGATTACCAGAATAGTAACCCCGCACCAGTGAGTTTCATCTACGACGATGAGCCAATGACCAATGAAAACAAACGTCCCTGCCAAGCCCTGTGCCCTGAGTGCGGATCATCCATTGAGCACCTGGAAGGATGCCTCAAGTGCCCCCAGTGCGGTTGGACGAAATGTTAATCGATTGACAAATAAATCATGTCAATATCTTTGAGTCATCAATCTTGTCAGGAGCTAAAATGAGATGTCGAAAATGCAATGCCAAACTTGCACCAAATGATATATGGTGCCAGAATTGTGGAAAACAGACACGATTAGTTAAAGATGAACTCTCTGCCATGAGATCATTGTCAAAAACATGGCAAGAATGTAAACCCAATCTGGGTTCTTATGTCCCGGCAGCAGCTTTGAGCATCGTGCTGGGAGTCATTCCCATTACCATACTGCTCTGGTTATATGCAGGTCTACTGAACCATTCGCCGGAGACAACCTGGCATTATCTTACCGGATTAATTCTTAAGACACTGTCGGTATCACTGTTTATTCCTTTTGTGATGGTTCCGATATCTGTGATCGTATCTGACCCATCGAGTGCTTACCGGATCAGTTTTCACCAAGCTCTTGGTTCAATTGGCAAGTATTTCCGGTACTTCGGTATGGTGTTGATCACAGGTCTGTTTTTTATCATATCCACTGTGATATGTTTTGGTTTGCCCGGCTTTGGGAGTGACCCCATCCTCAAGCTGGTCTGGATCGTTTTGATGAATTATTGGCTGGCTTTATCTCTTCCCGTTCCTGTTATCATGGATCTTAATCAGATAAGTTCCTGGCGGGCATATCTTATATCATACCGATATTGCCATGATGTCCGTTGGAATTTGTATTTATTGGGATTGGTTCTTACATTGACAGCCCTGTTTGGAGCTGCTATGTTAATCATAGGTCTCACCATCGCCATACCTCTGATGTGGTTTGCGGTTAGGGATTATGTATTCACCCTGGTCGAGTATAAAGTGATCCCTGGTCCGGATAACCCTTCCAGCCAGGACTGAATCGGGGATAAGATGACCAGAAAGGAAATCCTATCCCTATTGATATTGATCCTTGTGGTCGGATTTGGAGCATATAAGTATCTGACCCGGGAATACTCACTCACCAAATCCAAATATCTTCTCGATACGATAATTGAGATCCATGCTGCCAGCACAACTAAAAACTTCGGACAAAAGATCGATTCCGTATTCGTTTTCATTCAAAATATGGAAACCAAGTTTAATGAATACGATTCTCTCTCGGTGATCTGGAAAATGAATAACAGCGATCAGACCGAGTTTCAAATCTCTGCTGACATTTACGATCTATTGGTGATCGCCGACAGTTTGCATCGCATGACCGAAGGAGCGTTTGACATAACGATCAAACCGATCATTGATCTATGGGATTTTAATGCAATGGAGCCGGCGGTTCCCGATTCTCTCGAGATCATGCGAAAACTGGAGTTAGTCGGATTTGACAGATTGACTTTCACAAAAGATCGATTACTCAAGCCAAAGGGATTCCAGATAACTTTTGGTGCTATTGCCAAGGGTTACATCCTCGATCAGGCACAGCGATACATGAGGAGTATCGGGATTGAGAAAGGTTATATCAATTGCCGTAGCAGCATGAGTTTCTTTGGGGAAAAACATCCTCGAATAGTCCATATTCAGCATCCCCGTGATGCCACTGCCATAATTGCCTCCTTCTCGATCATGGGTATGGCAGTGGGAACTTCCGGCGACTACAATCAGTATTTTGAGATCGGTGACAAACGCTATCACCACATCATCGATGCCCGGACTGGTTATCCGGTCACAAATATCTTCTCAGTATCAGTAATCCATCCCCAAGCAGTTTGGGCGGATGGATTGTCAACTGCTCTGTTTCTGACTGAACCAGATCACGCGATTGAGCTGATCCGAACCATCCCCGACTGCGAAGCAATTATTTACCATCAGGTTAATGGTACGATTGTCTCGCTCAAGTCATCAGGTATGGCAAAGTACAATATGCATGAGTAAGGTGAAGGCGATTGAATTGAAAGATATTCAGAACCAAACTGATCACCGTCGGATTACGGTTGACAAGGTCGGTGTAAAAGGCATCCACTATCCCATCATTTTGGAAGACCGAGCATTGAAAACCCAGCATACAATAGCCACTCTCAATATCTATGTGGAATTACCCCATTCCAAGCGGGGAACGCATATGTCCCGTTTTATTGAGATACTGAACCGCTTTCACGAGAATAACCTGATCAGCCAGTTACCCCAATTCTTAGCTGAGATCAAGCGATCTTTAAAAGCCGCCGCTGCTTATGTCGATATCCGCTTCCCCTTTTTCATCCGGAAACAAGCGCCCGTCTCCAAAATTAGCTCCCTGGTATGCTACGACTGCCATTTCCAAGCATCACTCAAGGACGTATATGTGCTGATCATCGGCGTGGATGTACCGGTAACAACTTTATGTCCATGTTCCAAGGAACTTAGCGCAGTTGGAGCTCACAACCAGCGTTCCATTATCAGTATCAAGGTCAGATATGAGGGCTTCGTCTGGCTCGAGGAACTAATCGATCTGGCGGAATCGACCTGCAGTTGCGAGATCTACTCTCTGCTCAAGCGCTGTGATGAGAAGTATGTTACCGATAAGGCATTCGCCAATCCGATGTTCGTTGAGGACATCGTCCGGGACTTGACCCTAAAGCTCAAGCAAGACAAGCGCATTACCTGGTTCCATGTGGAATCAGAAAACTTCGAATCGATCCACAGTCATAACGCCTACGCTATGAAACAGAGCTGATGTCCCGCCACTTACCCCGAGCACGCTCCTTCCTGCTGGACAATGGCTTCAAGGTGATCCATGGCAAGACACATGCAGTAGGTATCATTTGTCTTCATCTGTATATCAGGACTGGTTCCACCAATGAATCCACCATACCTCCGACTAATGATCCCATCATTAAGATCGACCCAAGTGGATACTCACACTTTATTGAACACCTTACCTTCAAATCCACTCCCAGTTTCCCCTTGAATGGCATTTCAGACGCGGTTCCACGCTTGGGCGGAGTAATCAATGCCTATACCGATTTCGATTGCACCTGCTACCATATCCAGATGCCTTCCGAGTATTATGCGACCGCCCTGCATATTCTCGCCGAGATCTCTTACCTGGCAAACTGGAGCGAAGACGATGTCCGGATCGAGAAAGATGTCATCATCGAGGAAATAAAGCAGTTCGAGCAGGAGCCAGAGACCGACTTTGTGGAATACATCCAACGTGATTTCTGTCCGGATCATCCCCTGTCAAAGCCGGTTTTAGGAACCAACGCTTCCGTCCAGGCAGCCACCCATCAGGAACTATTGAATTTCTACCACACTCATTACACCCCGCACAATTCCTTTTTAATAGTGACCGGGGATTATCAGGAAAATGATCTCTATCAGAAAACGGCTCAATACTTCTCGGACTGGAAACCGTCAAAAGAACCATTGCAGACCAAAGTATCCGGATTCATGGAACCGTTCCGGATCGGATATGACATTCGGCATCGCTTTTACCGATCCAGTAAGCCCCTGATTGCAGTTGTCCTGCCTGAATTGAGCGAAATGCATTCTCAGTATGATCAACTGGCTATTGCCACGCAGTTGTTCTGTCTGGGCAATAGCAGTAATCTCTACCGCCGGTTGGTGGAACAGGACAAATTGTGCTCCATGATCAAGGTGCATTCCGTCAGTGGAGTTTTGTCCGGCGTAACGGTCATCCTGCTCTTTCCGGTCAATCTATCGAAATCCCGTCAGATCATCGATGCTTTTTTCGATGAGATGAGGAAGATCCTGTATCAACCATTATCTCAGAAAGATATGGAGCTGGTCAAGAAGGATCTGATTTATTCCTGGCTCTATTCTTTCGATTCTGCCGATCATCTGGCTGGAGATCTGGCTGCAGACGAATTCGTAGGTGGATATGAACGGCTTTATGATTATGACCGGAATATTATGAAAGTCACTGAACCGGGTTTGAAGGAAAGTACCCGGCAGTACTGGCAGCCGGACTACATCAGGATATACACCCAAACCAGTACAAAACAGCCCTTGCTGCCTCAACTGGATTACTTCAGCTCATGTGAAGTCCCGTCCCTCTCCCCCACACTCACCAAAGCAATGAAGGCATACAAACAAGATATATCTTTATCGGAAAGACAGTTCACCGATCCTCCCTATCAGCAGGAACTTCATCCAGATCAATATCAGTTTACTTTGTCCAATGGAATGAAGGTCATCATCCAAAGGGTGAAAAACAGACAAAGCACCGGCATTGCCCTGGCTTCTTCCGTTTCCCAATTATGCGATCCCCCGGATAAACGAGGGCTGAATTTTCTAACCTCCACAGCACTTATCTATGGTTCCAGATTTCATGATCACGATCAGATCAGATCTTACTCCCGGGAGCATGGTCTCAACATCCGGGTGACTCACCAGACCGATTGTACCAGCATCAGAGCGAAGTGCCTGAAAGAAAACATCCTGAACGCCTTCTCACTGATCTCCGAATTGTTTTATTATCCCTCCTTCAAATCCAGATACACCGGTATCATCAAACGCAATGTGATCGATATGATCCGCCGGGAAGCCGATTACCCCAGCATCACTGCCTACAATCTATGGTTCAGGATGCTTTGCGGATCAAAAACAAACCTGCACCGATCCACAGGCGGGATCTCTGACCTCCTTCGCTTATCCGGCCAGGACATCCGGAACTGGCATGCCAACTATTATACTCCGGAGAACTTTACGCTCTGCATAGTGGGAGATCTGGACCTTGCTCATATAGCCGGTGAGTGTCAAAGATACTTTGATAAACCGATTGAACCTCGAAACAGGATAGAAAACATCCCATTGTTTGAGCCAAGTGCTATACGTAAAAAAATCAAAGCGGGTCAAAGCACACAGGCATACATTCATCTGGGAGGATTCGGCTGCCCGGCTACTATCCGGGAACAAAACACCGCTTTTCACCTGCTTGCCCAAGTATTGGGTGGCGAGCTCAACTCCCGCTTCTATACTATCCTGCGGGAAAAATATGGTTTTGCCTATCAATGTGGTTTCGACTTTCATTCCTGTCAGTCGATGGGATTTTGGATCGCTTATGCTTACTGCGACGTAGATGACTGGAAGCAAACCGGAATCCTGATGCATGAGATCATCGATGATGTCTATACGAATGGGATCAGTACAGATGAACTGCAAACCGCCCAGAACTACATGATCGGGATCGGTCGCATTGATGCGGAAAGTGTTGGCTGGCAGGCATCCACTATCGCCACTTTGCAGGCATTGGGTTACGAATCGGATTACTACTTCAACCGGGAAAGACGGATCAGAAGCGTCAATCTTGAGACGATTAGATCCACCGCCCAGCAATGGCTGGCTCCCGACAACCGTTTTCTCCATATAATCCATTGATATGAAATACTGCGCCGGATTGGACATTGGCTCTCGCAACACCAAACTGGTGATTTGGGATGATCTCAACCGTACCATCCTCTTCAGCCGCTTTCTCACCACCGGAATGACTCCCCTGGAAAGCGTTCAGATCCTGTTCCGGATGTTGCAAGAGGAACATGGCTTCAGCGCTGCTGAGATCAGATCGGTCTTTGTTACCGGTTATGGCAGGCATCTGTATCAACCGTCAACCAAAACGATCACCGAGATTTCCGCTCATGCCATCGGCGTCCGTTATTTTCATCCGGACTGCCGGACGATCATTGATATTGGTGGACAGGACGCCAAAATAATCACATTGGACAGCCACGGCGGAGTCAATGACTTTGTCATGAACGACAAATGTGCCGCTGGTACCGGCAGGTTCTTGGAAATGACGGCTATGCGTCTTCATTGCACTTGTGACGAACTGGCGGATCTGGCAGCTTATAGAGATCAGGATATCTCGCTCACTACGACCTGTGTCGTCTTTGCCGAATCCGAGATCATCGGTCTGGTCGCCACAGGACAAACCGCTCCCAATATCGCACATGCGGTGCATACATCCATCGCTCGCAGGATCCACACCCAAATGGCTGCGCTCGCTATCCTTGAGCCGATCGTCTTTACCGGTGGTGTAGCCCTCAACCGCGACATCGGATTGTGTCTGGAAAGAGAACTCCAGATCCCTATTCTCAGCCCTCCCGATCCTGAGATCACCGCTGCCCTGGGTGCCGCCATCCTGGCATCTGGGACCTAAACAAAGCTTACCTGTCATTTGACCTGATGTATAAAACTGACTACCACATCCACGCTGAATACAGCATCGACAGTTCGATTAAAGCCCGGGAACTGATCCAGTTAGCCCGTGAATTGGGCTATAAAACGCTGGCGTTTACCGAACACCTCGATCTCTTGCCCTGGGAAGC
>VGPI01000072.1 GCA_016875595.1 Candidatus Cloacimonadota bacterium | reverse complement strand
TGGAAATGTAGGACCTGTTACCAATGGTATGGCTACTGCTGCCGATTGGATGTCGGCTGCGTCATTCATATCCATGGCTGGTATGGTCGCCAACATGGGATTTGGCGGTTCCGTTTTCTTAATGGGATGGACTGGCGGATATGTTTTGTTGGCAATGCTGCTGGCTCCATACCTCCGGAAGTTCGGAAAATTCACTGTCCCTCAGTTTATCAGGGAAAGATACTATTCGAAAACTACTGCTGCCGTTGCTGTCTTGTGCCTGCTGATTGCCTCGATCACTTACATAATCGGACAGATGACCGGCGTGGGGGTTGCCTTTTCCAGATTTTTGGGAGTGTCCAGTGATACCGGAATCTACATCGGTATGGCAATCGTGTTTACCTATGCTGTATTCGGTGGGATGAAGGGGATTACCTACACTCAGGTAGCCCAGTTCTTGGTTTTAATAATCGCTTTCATTATCCCCGCCATCTTTATCTCATTCCAGCTTACCGGCAATCCGATTCCACACTTGGGATTAGGTTCTCGTTTGTCTGGCACCGATGTTGCTTTATTGGATCGCCTAAATCAAGTAGTAACCGATCTTGGCTTCAGAGAATACACGACTGCCACTGCCGGGAGTACGCTGAATATGGTGTTGTTTACTTTGTCTTTGATGATCGGAACTGCCGGCCTTCCACACGTGATAATGAGGTTTTTCACGGTTCCCTCAGTAAAAGCAGCCCGCATTTCAGCTGGATGGACGCTTATATTTATCGCCTTGCTTTACACTACTGCCCCCGCAGTTGGAGCTATGGCAAAATACAATCTACACAGGACTGTCACTCCAGGTATAGAGAAAAACATCAGTGTGTTTGATACCGAATCGCATTTGGAAGGCTCCAAGAGACCAGACTGGATGAAACGGTGGGAAGAAACCGGTCTTCTGAAATGGGACGACAAGAATCAGGATGGCAGAATTCAATACTACAATGACGCATCAACCAACACGCAGTTTGTTGGAAACGCGGAAGTTGCCGGATGGAAGGGTAATGAACTTGATGTAAACGCAGATATTATCGTATTGGCAAATCCCGAGATCGCCTTGCTTCCAAACTGGATTATCGCTTTGGTTGCAGCAGGTGGATTGGCCGCTGCTTTATCAACCGCTGCCGGTCTGCTGATTGCGATTTCCTCTTCCATCTCTCACGATCTGGTCAAAGGGATCTTTTTCCCCAAACTGACTGATAAGGGCGAACTGTTTGCAGGACGAATCGCCATGACTGTCTCCATTATCCTGGCTGGTTGGCTTGGTCTTAATCCGCCGGGTTTTGCCGCAGGAACGGTAGCCTTGGCATTTGGAATAGCTGCCAGTTCTCTGTTCCCTGCCCTTATGATGGGGATCTTTAGTAAAAAGATGAACAAACATGGAGCCATTGCAGGAATGTTATGCGGACTTGGCGTTACTCTGTTTTATGTGTTTGCCCACAAAGGGCTTTTCTTTATTCGGGGAACGTCATACTACCATTTATTCGGAGGAGAAAACTTTCTCTTCGGTCTTGCCCCGGAAGCGATTGGTGCGATCGGTGCGGGAGTTAACTTCTTAGTTGCATTTATCGTGGATAGATTCACCAAAGAGCCACCGGAATACATTCAAGCGCTTGTCGAGGGAGTTCGTTTACCTCGAGGTACGAAGAAAGTAGAAGGCGCTCATTGATCGCAGTATGTGTTGGAATACGGAGAAAGCCGGCTTTCTCCGTATCCTTTTTTTGATTGGATTTTGCGGGATTGAAGTGTGAGCGTCCTCCTATTTTTCACCTGGGTGATGTTCCTTGGTTTATTCCCTTTCTCGGTTTTCTGGCTTAGGAGTGCCTGGAGGATCTTTGCCCTCAAGGATTACTCCAAGGTTGCTCTCAAAGCAGGGGAATCTCCCGATAAACCCCATAAATATGCTATTATCTCCGGTTTGATAAACTTGGCTGGCGGAACGATCTTCGCCATCGTGATTCTGCTGATCCTCATAGCGGGACTGGATTACGAGACCTGGACGGCAATTGTCGGTGTTACCTTGTGGTTAAAACTGCTGGTTGACTTTGCCATCAGCCGCTACGCCCATTTCAAGTGGAAAAAGTAACCGCGCTCCTATCTTCGCCGATCAGGCGAGAAAGTCCTTCTGGATCAGCGAATGCAGGTCATCGATCTCCTTAAAACATTCCCTTAATATCAATTCTTCAAGATGTCCCAGCTGCCCCGGGTCGATCCAGTTATCCGAATCCAGGTTGTTTTCGATCGCATGTAGTTGATTCCACAATCTCATTTTCATCAGTGTCTCATAGGCAGTTACAATATCTCGTTGCTTGGATTCCAGCATTATTCCGAGTTTCTTGAGGTCATCGATCCGTGAGATCGTATTGGTCTCAAGGATATTGTGTTTCAATGCGTTTAGGCGGACAAAACTCACGATTGCCATTGCTGGTGACTTGATATCAATCCTGCCCGGGTGTTTTTTACTGCTCGAGGTTACAATGCTGCCCAGAACCCGGATCGGGGTCTTGAAGAGAAGCGCATTCTGAGCCAACTGAGACAAGAAGAACGGTGTCTCTTTCAGCAGTGAATGCACGTGGCTTCTCAACTCTGTTGCCAGTTCAGCATCTCCGGCTACCGGACGGAAATCAAAGAAGATACTGAATTCCACCACCTGTTGTGGTTCACAATTTCTGATCCATTCATCAAAGTACGCTTTCCATATATGCAAGGGCTGACACCATTGAGGGTTACTTGCATTCTTCTGACCTGGACACTTTTTATACCCTGTTTGTTCGAGTAAGTCGCAGAGCATTGTCCCCAGCCGCAAGAAATATGTCTCCGTCTTGTTATCTATACTCTTTTGTTCGGGTTTATAGATTATGGCGTTATCCTGGTCGCTGAACATGGTTTGTGCTTGTCTGCCATGACTTCCCAAAGCCAGGAAAGTGAAAGGAACCGGCGGTTGCCCCAATTCTCGGTAGCACAATTCCATCATTTTCAGCACTGTAACGTCTGCTATGGTGGAGAGCATGGAGGTTATTGCAATGGAGGATGTCCCATTCTCCAGAAGAGATAAAACCATACTATTGGTCTTCTTTCTCAGCGAAATCACCTCACTCACGAATTTCGCATTCTTGATGGATTCGGTAATATCTTCCGCGATACTATTCGGTATGTGTAACAGCCGATTCAGCGCAATATGTGTTCCGGTATGTTCGGTTATGTCAATGGATCTTCTCACCAGAATCATGCAGCCGGATTTGGGGTTATTGAATTCTCCTCTAAAAGTGAGCGTACAACAGAGATTTGTCCCGTCACATCGCCTCAAAACTCCTTCAGCAGGATTGGGAAACTCACCGTTGTTGATGTTTGGAAAATGTGAGAGCCATCGCATATTGATTTCCACTTCGGGGAATACATCGGTCAAATCCAGTAATTCGATGTTCTCGGAACTGCACCCGAGAAATTCATACATTACTGTGTTGGCATATCGGCAGCGGTTGTCATAAACAAACAAAGCCCCTTCGGTGGCTGCTTCGCTCAGAGTTTTATATCTCTCGACCGATTCAATTAACAGCATCTCCGCCTCTTTTCTGGAATGCTCAAGGATCAACCCCTGTCTTACCAAATAGATAAGCAGCAGTAAAACAAGGAAGATGATGACCAGAGACATTTTGACAATATGATTCCTGAGATTGGCTATTTCGGCTTGAACATCATAAACATAGATGCCGGTGCCGATCAACCATCCCCAAGGCTCAAAGATACGGATATAGGATTCTTTGGGTTCCATCCTGTCTTTTTCGTCCATCCATTGCCAGACATAACTGATAAACCCTTCCCCTTTCTCTTTTACAAGGTCGGCAAACGCCACGAAGATCTTTGTCCCTTTGGCATCTTGAAAATCAGAAACATCCTGATTATTGAGGTCGGTTCTGTAGGGGTGCATCAGGATACGCGGGGTCAAATCCTGGATCCAGAAATAATCCCGGTTGTCCTGTCCATACCGCATAGCTGCAATTCTGTTCTTTGCCAGTGCCTGTGCCTGATCAAGGGAAAGATGCCCATGGTCAGCTTCTTCGGCTGCTTCGTTCAGTACCCCCCAAGCCACTTGAGTAAGCTGTTTGATACTGTCCCGCTTGCGCTCAAGGAGAGTCTCCTCAAAATATGGTAACAAAATCAAAAACAAAGCAATAATGAATAGTGTCAAGGTCATTACTGCGGGGAGATATATATTCTTGAGCAAGGAGAACCAGTTGTTTTTTGGTTTCAGGGGCGGAGCAGGTAGAGCTGATTCATCCACCGGGTTTAAGGAGTTCTTTAACAGCGCATTACGGAACTGCTTCCATTGCTCATCGGTGATTACTATGCCCGGGCTTGATTCTTCCGGGTGATGAAAATCAGTCCCGGCAGATACAATGAATTTACCCTCGGCAGCTATCTCCAGTAAGTGCCGTTGTGTTTCTTGTGAATTGGGTTCGTAGATAGCCTCCACTCCATCGAGACCAAGTTTTTGCAGCTCATTCAAGATAATTCTGAGGTGCTTGTAATCGGGTATTGTTTGAAAGGGATGAGCCAGAATTGCAATGCCTCCGGCTCGATGAATGACAGTGATAACTTCCGCTGCCGTCCCGCATACCTTGTGCATCACACTGATCGATGCTTCTTTTTTTGCGCCGTTTTTATCGTTCAGTAGTGCATTCAATCCAGGATCGTTCAGATCAAAGCCGTATGCAAGAATGTGAATGACGTGGCTCTTATGAATGGTGGTAAATTCAGCTCCCGAGATAAAACCGATGCCATAAGACATTAGCGCTTTCTTAAATGCTGCCAAGCCAACGATGGTATTGTGATCGGTTAATGACGCATATTTGACCCCTGCTTCGGAAATCTGGCGGGCAAGTTGATCGGGAAACAGAATGCCGTCACTATGCGCAGAATGACAGTGCAGAGCTACCTTGATGCTTTTCATCCGCGCTTTGGCCGGTTCATTGTATTGATGATACAAATTCCTATCAATCACGCAGATTCCTCCCTCACTGCCCAACGGTGAAACGCCATAACCGCGTTGTCATCGAAAATCCTGCCAGCCCCACGACGGTCGGATTAACCTGCTTCTTATCGTTCATCTGTTTCTCCTCTTTCAGGATATTGGCTGCGCCCACGCAACTTCCCGAGACCAAACGTAGGGTCGCTTTCCTTCAGCGACCCAACACTTTCAGGATATTGACTGCGCCCACGCAACTCCCCGAGACCAAACGTAGGGTCGCTTTCCTTCAGCGACCCAACACTTTCAGGATATTGGCTGCGCCCACGCAACTCCCCGAGACCAAACGTAGGGTCGCTTTCCTTCAGCGACCCAACACTTTTTGGATTCATAAAAAACCGAGCTTATCTTGTCAATAGCTTTGTTCAAGTTGGCTTGGAATATCACCGGGGAATACATGGGGATAATCGCCATCGACTTCCCTGTCCGGCTACTTAGTTCTTTGTCTCTGAACAGGTTAACGAGACGTGGATTTGCTTTCTTGTGTCAACGGCAAAATTATTCCAAATTTATGCATTTTCTTCTTGACACATCTGCCCTTCTTGTCTATTGCGCCGACGTGATAGTAGAAAGTGGACCAGTGCCTGATCATGGCATTGTTAGAGAGAGAGAATGAATATGATAGTTATGGACACTCCTCGGCAGGCGGTCAGCAGGCCGGCTTGGCTGGAGTATGATTTCATGTGTTTTAAGGAGGAAAAATGAAACACGCAAAAACACTATTTGTTTAATGGTTCTGATCTTAGGGCTCTCATACAGCCTGTTGGCTCAGAACTGGTACGACGTGGACTGGGACCACCGGATCAGGCTCACGATTGACAATGCCATGGTTGCGGGAAGTGGTAATCTGACTGATTTCCCACTTCTAATAAACATCACCAATGACGATATCAAAAATAGCGCCCAGGCTGATGGTGACGACATCTTGTTTACGAGTGACGACGGACAGACAAAGCTCGATCATACGATTGAGAAGTATGTTTCTTCCACGGGAGCGCTTACAGCTTGGGTCAGGATACCCACTCTGTCGTATAGCGCAGACACAGACATATTCGTTTACTACGGCAACGCCACAGCATCGAACCAGCAAAACACCACAGGCGGCGTTTGGAATTCCGGCTATAAAATGGTCCTGCATTTATCGGAAAACCCCGCAGGGACGGCTCCTCAATTCAAAGACCAGACCTCCAACAGCAATTCTGGGACTACATCAAACATGGAATCAGGTGATCAGGTTTCAGCCAAAATCAACGGTGGTGTTGCATTTGACGGTGTCAATGAAAACGCTAATTGCGGAAATGTAAGTGGACTCGGGAGTGCTGTTACGGTGTCATTGTGGTTTAAAACAACCAATAATCTGGCGATGGAAATGGTGACCAAAGCCCTTAACTCAGGCAATTGGACCGGCTTTTGCTTGAGAGCCTGGGCACCCGGGCAGCTTAACTTCAGAGTGTATAACTCCACCGGAGGGGATTATCATGCTCTTTACAGTATGGTTTTTGCCGATGGTAACTGGCACCATATGGTAGGTACTTATGATGGCTCAAACGTAAGGTTGTACGTGAACGGGGAACAGCGAGCCTCCGGTGCATTAACCGGTAGCATCAGCAATAACCAAAGCCTTCTGGTTGGAGGAAATCTCTCAGAATGGACCGGTGGATATTTCAATGGTACTCTGGACCAGATTCAAATTTCTTCGGTTGCCAGATCTGCTGATTGGATCAAGACCCAGTACAGGAATCAGAATTCTGCATCTTACATTACCGTCGATGAAGAAGAAGACCCACTGCCAATCTCGCTATCATCCTTTACCGCCACCTTCACCGCCGAGTATTTCGTCACACTGAAGTGGATCACCGAATCCGAGACCAACTGCCTGGGCTACTATATCTACCGTGGCAGAAGCAATCTATTTGGGTATTCCGAGATCATCACCCCCTTGATCCAGGCGCACAACACCGTGAATCAGCAGGTCTATACCTATACCGACAGCGAGATCCCGGAAGAGGGGACATATTACTACTGGCTGCAGAACGTGGACTTCGACGGTGTCTGGAATATCCATGGACCGGTGATGGTCAATGTCTTCCAGAACACAGACGATCCCAATGCGCCTGAGATCCCGATCACCACTTCGCTCAACACGATCTATCCCAATCCCTTCAACCCAGTTACTTATATCAAATACAGCATTACTGAAGATCTGCCTGTGCGGCTCGATATCTACAATTCCAAGGGACAATTGGTGCGTACGCTGACCGATACACCCCCTCCCGGTTACATTGGCTATCGTTCCGTTGTCTGGAATGGACTGGATCATTCCGGCATGTCCTGCAGTTCCGGTATCTACCTGATCAGAATGACCGCCGGCAAACACCACTCCATGAAAAAGGTGATGCTGGTCAAATAATCTAATCTGACCTCCTTACACGTAAAGCCCTGCACCACCGCAGGGCTTTTTCTGTTTTATATGTGCCAATGATCGTTCGGCTTCAAATCATCATCAAACCAAACACCAGCATTGTCCTCAGCCACCGCGATCGGGGTCTTCCGGGAGCTATCCGCTCGGGAAATACGTATGCCATTCCTAAGTGCTTGTGTCCGATGTAGTAAAATGAACCTGTCCGGGTCAGCCCCTGATCGCCAGCGTTAATCAAGCGTTAGTCAAGCGTTAATCAAGCGTTAATAATTAACGCTTGATTAAGGGGGGATAATCGCTTGATTAAGGGGGGCAAGGAAGAGGGAGGAACACAATGCCCGGGAAAAATTAGTTTGACAGAATTGCGCCCTCCCGGCACATGGACTTCGTGACTTGATGGTGCTTGAGATCAGGTAAAAGGGAATCCCGTGAGAAGCGGGAGCGGTCTCCGCCACTGTAATCAGCCCTTGTTTCGCCGTGGTCACTGTCTTTTGATGGGAAGGCCGGCGAATGACGTAGCTGAGAGCCAGGAAACCTGCCACCAAGTCGGATCTTGATCCGCCGGAGCGTGCGGAACCAGGTCCGCAAGTTGTGTTCATCTCAAGTCACAAACAAACATAAGAGGTGAACAAATGAACCCCACACAGCAAAACAGCTCCCTCCCGCGAGCCGTTCCGATTCGGCTCGGGCATGTCTTCCCCGTCCTGTTGATGCTATTGACAGGTGTTTTCCATTCCGGCGTTCTGACCGCGGAATTGATTTATGTGGTCAATTCCGAATCGCGCACGATCTCCCGCATCGATACCGCTACGCAACAGGTGAATAACGCCTTTGCCACCCTGGGTTATATCCCGAACCGGCTTGTCCTGGACGCGGCCCATATCTATGTCGTCAATTCCGGTGACAATGCGATCCAGATGATCGACCGCAATTCGGGCGCTACTATCCGCTACATCGGGCTGGGCGTATCGGTCAATCCCTGGGAGGCAGTGCTCCATAACGGGCATCTGTATGTGACGGGACTATTTAGCAATCGCGTGTATAAGGTCAGTTTACAAAGCTATACGGTGGTGGGTGACTGCCTTGTCGGAGAAGCGCCGGAAGGTCTGACGGTCTGGAATAACAAACTCTACGTCAGCAACACCGGCGGTTATCAAACCGGCTATGCCAATAGTTCGGTCGCGGTGATTGATCTGAACCCGTTTACAGTGGTGCAGACCATCCCCGTCTGGTACAATCCGCAATATCTGATCGCTCATGCGGGCTATATCCAGGTCTCCTGTACCGGCAACTGGACCGGCGCTTTGGGCAAAGTGTGCATCATTGATCCGCAGACCGATACTGTGATCCAGACGCTGGATATCGGAGGCAGTCCGGGTGGTTTGTGGGCGGATGGAACCGGCAGCGTCTGGCTCGGAGACCTGATGAATACAGGCGTATATCGTTATAGTACCAATGATTGGACGATCTGGAACGGCAGTGCCAATCCGCTTACTCCGGGCGGTGGCGCGGTAGATGGAACCGGTGATTTTATTGCTGTGCTGGATTCCTCCTGGGGTACGTCCGGCGAGGTCTATCTGCGACATCCTGATTTTTCTGCCTGGCAGCAATATACGGTTGGTTTATCCCCCACCGATCTGAAGATTTACCGTCCGGTGGTCCCGGTCGAGGATTCCGTGCAAGCACCTGCCGTGATAATGGTTTCGCCCAATCCCGCGCCCCGGGGTGGTGTCATCTGCTTTTCCAAACTGGGCGTAGAACACAAGCGGATCAGTATCTTTAACCTGCGAGGGCAATTGATCCGACAGTGGGAGATTGGGGATTCCGAAGCGGTGTGGGATGGAAGAGATGCACAGGGAAAGCTGAGTCCCGGCGGTGTTTATCTATATAGAATAGATGGCTCAGCCGCGCCTGTCGGCGGAAAGATCATGATCTATTAGGAGTAGTAATGCGAATATCGTTGGTTTCTGCCATAGGGCGCTTGGTCAAGACGCCCCTACAAACAAACCCACACGTAGGGTCGCTCTCCTTCAGCGACCTGATCCCTAACCCCGGATATGATAGCTTTGCCATAGGGCGCT
>VGPI01000071.1 GCA_016875595.1 Candidatus Cloacimonadota bacterium | reverse complement strand
TGTTAAAAGCGCCAAAATCCTCCCCCGTCATCACTGCCGGCGATTCGATATAGTCAATTCCCTCACCAGCGGCGGCATCCTTCACATTCTGAACGATTGCCGGAGCATTGATGACGGGATCATACTTGCAAAGGTAATCCACCTGATAATCGGTATGATGCGCCTGAGCCACTGCCATCGCCACCTGATTGATCAAGCCGTTCAGCTCCTCGCTAACCGCTTTATCAAAACTGCGGTGTGTGCCTTCCAGGACACAGGCATCGGCAATCACGTTACGGATATCCCCGGCGCTCATCTTGCCGATGTGGAAGATGATCCGGTGCTGTTGTGCCAGTTCCGATACTCTGCTTGCCATTTCATTGTAGAAGGCGATCCCGCTACGCATGGCGTCGATGCCATCTTCCGGGAAAGCGACATGGGCGGACTTGCCAATGAAGCGGACGTCAAACTCCTGCGGGAGGGCAAAGAAGATACCCGCTCTTGATCCTATGCTGCCCACCGGCATATTGCTTGCCACGTGCAGGGCATAGACGCGGTCGATGTCATATTCCTGAATGATGCCTTCCATCAAGACCGCTTCTGCTCCGCCTTTTCCTTCTTCTGCCGGCTGGAAGAGAAAGAGCGCATTCACATCCGGACGGCGGTGACAGACCTGTCCGACCAACCCCAACAGGATGGTGATATGCATATCATGTCCGCAGGCATGCATCATGCCCGGATGCTCGGAGGTATAAGCACATCCGGTCTGTTCCTGCAGGGGCAGGGCATCCATATCAGCCCGGAAGAGCCGGTACGGGGTAGCGGCATGGTGATACTCAACAAGGATACCGGTATTATGAGCAAACTGCCTGATCCTGATCCCCGGCAGGGCTTGCAGATATTCCAGGATCAGGGCTTTGGTGCGGAATTCGCTAAAGGCAAGCTCCGGGATGCGGTGAAAGCGTTCTCTGATCCTGGGCAGGTCAAAGGTCACGTTACATTCTCCCGGCAAAGACCGCATGAGCGATCAGGATACGCGCCGCATTGGTCGCTGCACCCAACCGGACGTTGTGTCCCACGTTCCAAAAGCACAGGGAATGGCGGTCGGTACCGTGTCGCAACCGGCTGATATGGCTGTCATTGGAATCGTCAATGTCCTTGGGTGTGAAGTAGGAATTGGCGTGATAAACGATGGAAGGCGCCGTCCGGAGCGCTGCCTCTGCTTCCGGGATCGAGGTCTGCCGTTCAAACTCAGCATAGACCGAGATCGAGTGGCCATAAATGACCGGCACCCGGGTAGTCGTGGCACAGACCTCCAGATCGGGCAAGCTGAGGATCTTCCGCGTCTCAAAGTGCATCTTTTCCTCTTCCTTGCAATACCCATTGTCCAGCAAAGCACCGATCTGGGGGATGACATTGAGATCGATAACATCGGGATATTCACCTTTGTCAGGATTGCCTTTGCGCTGGTTCAACAGCGTCTGGATCCCGCTATTGCCACTGCCCGAGACCGACTGCAGCGTGGTCACCACCACTTTCTTCAAGCCATAGAGAGCGTGCAGAATTGCCAGCGGTAACACCAGTTGGATAGTGGAGCAATTGGGATTGGCGATGATCCCTTCATAGCCCTGGATCAGGTCGCCATTGATCTCCGGCACGATCAGCGGGATATGCGGTTCCTGGCGGAAGCCGGATGAATTATCGATCACCACGCTTTGAGCCGTTGTTGCCACCGGAGCATAGGTACGGGCGATCCCCGCTCCCGCACTGAACAGCACATAATCAAAGCGCTGGAGCAGTGATGACTCCTCCAGTGCCAGCACTGGCACCGGCTGATCGATGAAATACAGATGCGCTCCAGCCGATCGAGGCGAGGCGAACAGCACCAATTTATCCACCGGCACATTGAACTCCGCCAGACAGCGGATCATCATCCTGCCAACCTCACCGGTAGCACCAACAATTGCTATATTCATTAACGGATCATCCCTTAAAACTCTTGATTGGAGCACTATCTCTGGAGAATTGCGATTATGTCAATGCAAAACTTGACAAAAACCACCCCACCCAATTCATAGCCCAAGCAGTCTGCCCCAGTAGCTCAGAGGATAGAGCAGCGGTTTCCTAAACCGTTGGTCGGATGTTCGAGTCATCCCTGGGGCGCCAATACTCCGGATCCAGGGCGCTGAAGGAAAGCGCCCCTACAACACAGAAAGACGGGATGCCGTATTCCGGTTCGGTGATTAGGGCGCTGAAGGAAAGCGCCCCTACAACACAGAAAGACGGGATGCCGTATTCCGGTTCGGTGATTAGGGCGCTGAAGGAAAGCGCCCCTACAACACAGAAAGACGGAATGCCGTATTCCGGTTCGGTGATCAGGGCGCTGAAGGAAAGCGCCCCTACAACACAGAAAGACGGGACGCCGTATTCCGGTTCGGTGATTAGGGCGCTGAAGGATAGCGCCCCTACAACACAGAAAGACGGGACGCCGAAATCCGGTTCGGCAAATAGGGCGCTGAAGGATAGCGCCCCTACAATAACATCCGCTAAAGGACAATGGAATGAATGCGCTGCAAACCGGCAGCATCGTCGCTTTTTACCATAAACAAGACCTCTGCCTTGGCATTATCACTGCCTGTGACACGGCATTTTACCTTGCCGAGACCGGCACTGGAGAGTCCATCCGTCTCCAGCCCAAGCGTATCCTGATCCAGACATCATCTCCACATCAGACATCAGTCGATGCCCTCAATCGTTTCCATGCAGCCGTGACGGCATGCCGGATCGATATCCGTCCCATCCATAAGATCTTATTGCAGGAGCAGGATTTTATCCCTTTTGAGCACATCTTCCCCCTGAGCGGGATCACTGAAGACGCTGAGCGTTTCGCCCTTCTCTTCCGGATCAAAGCCCATCCCGAGCTCTTTCTCTACAAGCACGACCTGATCCGCAGCCGCACCGCGGCAGAGACGGAGGAATACCTGATCCAACGTGAGGAAGAGACCAAAACCCTCCGTTTCCGCCAGCAGATCACTGCCTTTATCACCGAGGTCTTCAGCGGCAGCACCTCTATCCTCGAACCGGATAGCCGGCAACAACTCATCACCGAATTGCAGCAGGCACTCCGGGAATCACGCAACGAAGGCATTCTTGCCCTGATCCGCGCAGTGGACAGCCCTTTGTCGTTTGAAGAGCGGATCCTCCGGCTGCGTCTGGCGCTGGAAGATATCAGTGCCCAGACCGACGCCGTCCTTGCCTTGTCCGGATTGCCCGTCTGTTTTTCGCCCGCATTGCAGCAAGCACAGATCACCCGGGCTGCTCCAGTCCCACAGATCGATCTGACCGGTCGTGAGACCTTCACTATTGATGATGAAACCACCCGTGACATCGACGACGCCTTTTCCTGGGCTCAGACGAACCGCGGATATGAGCTGGGTATCCATATTTCCTGTTTATCCACCTTGATCGAGCCCGCCGATGCCCTTTGGCAGGAGGCGATTAAGCGCGCTTCTGCGCTTTATCTGCCCACCGAGGAGATCCCGATGCTGCCACCCCGCCTTGCCTGGCAGGAGGTGAGTTTGATCGCCGGGAAGAGGAGAAACTGCCTTTCGCTGCTGGTCGATCTCGATCCCGAACTGAGGATCACGGGTAAGCGGATCGTGACGGCGGAGATCTCGGTCGATCGTCGCCACACCTACATAGAGACCGATCACCATGATGACCGCCAACCCTTCCGCCAGTTGATGCGTCTCACCTCAATGCTCTATCAACAGCGTCAGCCCTCCGGCACGGATATCCCCACTTTGGTGTATAATACCGTCGTGGACAATGGCTTGATCCATCTCAAGGCATTTGACCCGGAAAGCCCCTCCCGTCGTATGGTGGCGGAACTGATGGTGCTCTACAATCAGACCTTGGCGGATCACGCCCGCAGCCATCATATCCCCGTCATCTACCGCAACATCCGGGAGATGGAGATCACCACTGCCGAGAAGCGACCATTTATCACCTCTTCCGTCTATCATGCGACGCAGGCATCTCATCACCCCGGCATCAATAGTACCGCCTATGCCCATTTTACTTCCCCCATCCGCCGCGCGATCGATCTGATCAATCAAGCCCAGATCGTCGCGGACTTGTACAATCTACCCGCCCCTTATCAGTCCTCAGCGCTCGATGACCTGATCCCATATCTCGAGAACCGCCTGACGCTGATCAAACAGACCGCCTATGACAGCCAGCGCTATTGGTTCCTTCGATATCTCCGCCATCAGCATCTCCACCACCCCATCTCCCTCCAGGTGATCAAATACAAACGCGGGATCTGCCTTGCCGAATTACTGCCCTGGCGCAAAAAATTCGCCATCCATACCGAAAATGCCCCGCCCCAGACCCGCGACAACCAGATCATCCTCACCCATGTCGATCCCGAAAAACGCCTGGTGAACGGGTTTTTTATTTAGGTTTACGTTTCTGAGAACATCTTATCGATTGCCGGCACTTGTAAGGTAGATGGCTTGGTGCAGGCGGTTGTACCGTGTGATAGCCTGCTTTCGGAGATCGATCGGGAGAGACATTTTCGATGCTCCACACATCGGACATGGAAATCCATCCCTGCTTTTTTTACCCTTCCTCCCTGCTTGATAACCTTAGTATAACCTTAGTATAACCTTACGGTCGTAAGGTTATACTAAGGTTATACTAAGGTTATCAAGCAAGGAAAACCCGTGGCATGTCACCACTCCATCCCCCTCACTCTTTGTTTCAAGCGGGGGCTCTGGCAATTTAACAGGAATGATCTGGTCTTCATTTTGATCACTCCTTAGTTCAAAATTGTAAACTTCTTAACTCTTGTCACTGAATTTTCTGAACTGATTTTCGTGATGTTACGCCGGATGGTAAACTGCCGATATACCGCGTCCTCCTTCCGTCCTTGCTCATGCCGGCGGGAGTTTCTCCCGAGTAAAAGCGCTGTTCCCCTATTTTGAACAAATCGTAGCTGTCTAAGCTCGTTCATCAGGTCTCCTTCCGGGCGCATATACCACCCGGCACGTTTACCATTCTGAGAAGAGCTATCAATATGTCAGGATATGATCATCCGTGCTGAGGTGCGGCCTGATGGGTGAGAAAAAAGAAGCGTACCATCGGTCGGACGGTACGCTTCCAGGGGTCAATGAGAAATGGGGGACTACCAGCGGAGGTGGGCGAAGGCTTTGTTGGCTTCCGCCATCTTGTGGGTATCCTCACGTTTTTTGATGCTGGAACCTTCTTTCTTGAATGCGGCAAGCAGTTCGGCCGCGAGTTTTTCGATCATGCTTTTCTCATTGCGGTTACGGGCATAACTGATCAACCAGCGGAACGCCAGGGCGCGGCCGTTCTTCTCGTTCACTTCCATCGGGATCTGGTAGTTTGACCCGCCGACGCGTCTGGAGACGACTTTGACGAGGGGACGGACGTTTTCGATCGCGGTCTTGAAGACCTCAAGGGCATCCTGTTTGGTTTTGGCGGCGATAATATCGAGCGCGCCATAGACAATCTTCTCGGCGATGCTCTTTTTGCCGCATTTCATGATACAATTCATGAACATGGTCAACTGGATGTCATTGTATTTGGGATCCGGGAGCACCTCCCGGACGATGGCTTTTCTTTTTCTTGGCATAGGTCTCTACCTCTGACTACTTCTTAACTTTTGGACGTTTGGTCCCGTATTTGGAGCGGGAATTGTGGCGTTTATCCACCCCGGCGGCATCAAGCGCACCGCGGATGATATGATAACGGACACCGGGAAGGTCTTTGACCCGGCCACCGCGCACGAGCACGATTGAGTGTTCCTGCAGGTTGTGACCTTCACCGGGGATATAGGCAGTAACCTCGACGCCGTGCGAAAGACGGACGCGAGCGACTTTTCTGAGAGCAGAGTTGGGTTTTTTGGGCGTTGTCGTGTAAACACGAGTGCATACTCCGCGCCTTTGCGGACATCCCAGGAGCGCCCTGTTTTTCTTCTTTTTGATGATCTCCACTCTGCCTTTTCTTACCAGTTGATTGATGGTTGGCAACGTTTACCTCCAGTATTTGTTTCGCTATTTAATTTGATGGCTTGTCGCTGGGGCGCTTTGGCCAGACGCTCCTACGTTAGACAAGCTGCGCTTATGCAACATGTTAAAAATCGAGTATATCTTCCACGCCATCCTGATCAGAGGGATGTGCGTATTCTTCAATGATTTGGGCGACGGTCTTGCCTTTGCTGACGGCGTCTTTGATCATCATGTTATAACCCTTGGAACCGGTACCGACGGGGATCTTGTGGCCGAGGATGATGCTTTCCTTCAAGCCCTCGAGACGGTCAACCCGTCCTTCAATGGCGGCTTTGGTCAGGACCTTGGTGGTTTCCTGGAAGGAAGCGGCGGAGAGCCAGCTATCGGTGAGCAGGGATGTCTTGGTGATCCCGAGCAGCAATTGTTCAAACTGACAGGGCTTTGTGCCCAATTCCTGAGTGGAGCTGTTTTCCTTTTCCACCTGGATTTTGTCCACCACGTCGCCTTCGAGGAAAGATGTATCCCCGGGATCGGTGATCCGGACTTTCTTGAACATCTGGCGGATGATGACGCTGACGTGCTTGTCATCGATCTTGACGCCCTGTTTGCGGTAGATCTCCTGGATCTCGTTGAGGATGAGCATTTGGGCTTCGATGATGCCTTTGACCAGCATATCATGGGGATCGAGCGGGCCGTCGGAGAGGGCGTCGCCGCTTTCCACATAATCGCCCTGGTGAACGATGATCCGCTTACCGGAAGGGATGCTGTATTTGCGGCCGGCGAGGGGCTGGTTCTTTTTTGCCACATCGCCGTTTTCCACGATGCTATCCTGATTGGGCGGGACTTCATAGATCATTCCGCCGATGGGGGCTCCGGCTTTTACGCTCTCGCCCTGATGCACGATGATGCTGAGTTTTTTGGGTATCTCATATTCAATGGAGTTCTTCTTGCCTTTGGCGATCGTGATCACCTTGCGGGTCTTGGAGTTCTCAATGATATTTACCTTTCCGTCTTCCTTCGCATAGATCGTGCTTTCCGGCAGGAGATAGATCCGATTGGCGCTCTCATCGGCGCCAAGCTGGACTTTGCCGTCTATGGCAGCATACAAGCCATTGGTGGGGGTCACGAAGATGTCGCGCCCGGTCTTCTTCAAGCCGCCGATGGTGACGCTGCCGTCAATGTCGGAGATCTTTGCCTTGTCCTTGGGGACGCGGGCTTCAAACAGATCCTGGACGCGGGGCAGGCCGCCGGTGATGTCTCGTTGTTTTATGGTAATCCTGGATGTCTGACCGAGAATCTGACCGGTATGGACGTAGGCCCCGTTCTCGACGCGGATATTGAGACCGGCGGGTAATGGGACCAGGGTAACGCTGTCATCTTCGCCCACGATCCGGAATTGGGGTTGCTTCTTGCGGTCTTTGGATTCGATGATGGTCAATTCGCGGGTGAAATGGATGTCATTGTATTCTTCCTTAAAGGTGATGTCCTTGACGAAGTTTTCGTAATGAAGGACGCCTTTGGCGGTGGAGATCAAGGGGTTGTTGAATTGATCCCAGCTCATCAGCTTGGTATTGGCAACGATCTGTTGCCCGTCCCGAACATAAATTTGGGCGGCATATTCGACCTTGTATTCCTCCCAAATCTTATCCGGCTCATTGGGATCGACGATATTGATCTTACCCAAGTGACTGACGGAGATCATCTCATTCTGGGGGTTGGTGACCGTATTCATGCGGTCGAATTTGACCAGACCGTCACAACTGGACACGACCTCAGCCAGGTCGGTGGCGGTGCTGGCGGCGCCGCCGATGTGGAAGGTTCTCAGCGTGAGCTGGGTGCCGGGTTCGCCAATGCTTTGGGCGGCGATTATGCCGACCGGGTCTCCGATGATGACCGGTTTCTGGGTCGCGAGATTACGGCCATAACACTTGGCGCAGATCCCTCGCTCCGCTTCACAGGTAAGCACCGAGCGAACCTTGACCGAGATGATGCCATGGTTCTGGATGATTTTTGCCATCTTGTTCGAGATCTCTTCCCCGGTCTGAACCATGGTTTTTCCCGTGACCGGATCGACGATGTCCTCGGCCGCGGTTCTGCCTGAAATCCGTTCCGCCAGCGTCTGGACGATCTCATTGCCTTCCTTGAGGACGCTCATGTTGACGCCCCGGATCGTGCCGCATTCTTCGACGGTGATGATGGCGTTCTGCGCCACATCAACCAGCCGGCGGGTGAGATAGCCGGCATCTGCGGTCTTTAGGGCAGTATCCGCCAAGCCCTTTCTGGCGCCGTGAGTGGAGATGAAATACTCCAACACCGTAAGCCCTTCCTTAAAGTTTGATTTGATCGGGGTCTCGATCACGTCGGTACCTCCGCTGGATCCGATCTTGGTCGGTTTGTCCATCAATCCGCGCATTCCGCCCAATTGCTTGATCTGGTCTTTGCTGCCACGAGCGCCGGACTTGTACATCAGATAGATGGAATTCAGCCCTTTGCGGTTTTTGGACAGTTCGTCCATCAGTTCGTCGGTTACACGGACGGTCGTCTTTTTCCACTGGTCAACGATACGGCCAAAGCGTTCTTTTTCGGTGATACCGCCTTTCTGGAAGAGTTCATGGATCTTTTTGACGTCTTCCTCGGACTGGTTGATGATCTCAGCCTTCCGTTTGGGAACGATGATATCGTCAAAACTGAAGGTGACTCCGGAGCGAGTGGCGTAACGGAATCCAAGTTCCTTGAGATTATCGAGGATAATGGCGGTCTCCCATTGGCCTACGGCATCGAAACACAACATCGCCAGATCGTTCAATTTACCCTTGTCGTAGGTGACATTCTGGAAGCCGATCTGGGGCGGCAGAATCTGATTGAAGATCACCCGGCCGACGGTGGTGACAACGTAATCATTGGCGATTTTGACCCTGATCCAGGTATGCAGATCCAGGGTACGAGTCAGCACTTCATCACTTTTTACGCTGTAGAGCTGTTCTTCCATTTCATAGGCGGTAATCACCTCATTGGGATCAAAGAAATGGCGCAATCGGGTAGGGTCCGCAGGTGCTGGCTCTTCTTCCATGGTAAGATAATAGCAGCCCAGCACGATGTCCTGGTTTGCCGCCATCGCCAATCTGCCATTGGCAGGTAGCAACAGGTTACGGGTGGAAAGAAGCAACACGCGCGCCTCCACCTGCGCTTCCTGAGAAAGCGGGACATAAACGCCCATCTGGTCGCCGTCAAAGTCCGCATTGAAAGGAACGCAGACCATCGGATGCAACTGGATGGCTTTGTTGTCCGTCAGGACGGGTATGAATGCCTGGATGCCCAGACGGTGCAGAGTGGGAGCACGATTCAGAAGAACGGGGTAGTCCTTCACCACGTCCTCCAGGATCGACCAGATCTCCGGTTGCTTTTTCTCGATCAGTTTCTTGGCGTTCTTTACCTTGTCCACTTCGCCCATTTTCTGGAGACGTTCGATCAGGTAGGGTTTGAATAGTTCCACCGCCATTTCCTTGGGCAGACCGCATTGGTAGAGCTTGAGCTCGGGACCTACGGTGATCACCGAACGACCGGAATAGTCCACCCG
>VGPI01000070.1 GCA_016875595.1 Candidatus Cloacimonadota bacterium | reverse complement strand
GGATTATGGCAGTGGCTTCATTTTCCCCGGCTTTGGTGCTGATTTCTCAATCTTCAATGCCCTCCTGGAATTCCGCAGTTTCGGCGACAAATTCAAACCGGGTTTTTTTGACGGAGTTTACGAAGATGAGCGTTGTCATGTTTTATATGTGTATGATAACGACACAAACCGGAATGTATATGCTCTGGAAGGTAAAGAATCTGTATTGGACGGCTACAAAGCTTCCTGGGGATGGTATGGAAGTGTTCTTGCCAATATCCAGGAGATCTTCTATCTCAAAATTGCCTTTCAGGATATGTATGGAGAGCAAGTTCGCACCGGGAAATCACTGTGGGCAGGAGTGAAAGTGATGCAGGACTACATTCCGCGTCTGGCTGACGCCTCAATTGCCTATTCCCAGCGTAACGTCCATTATATAAACTTCCGTCGTTTGCGCAACACCGCTGCCCAGATCGATGGCAAAATGACTTACACCATATCCACGGATTCCCGACTGGTCGGGCGGTTCACCCAAAGGTATCTGGATATTGATAATGACGGCATTATCCGAGGTAAGGACGAAGTGATCAATACAGTTACCTTTGGTGTGGAATTCCGTTTCTGATTATCCATAGCATCTATTCGACCGATTGACCCCATTTTCATCCAGAGTTTCGATCGACTTCGCTTCGAGTTCGCTTCGAGTTCGCTTCGAGTACTCGAGGGGATCTCGAGGGCAAGGTGGCTTGAGATCGGCTTGATCTAATTGGCGATGAGAATGAAACTGGTCAGGAAAAAAAGGGGATTGGATAAGTTCGGTATAGCTGCTCAACCAAAGATCAGTCGGATCTCCTCAGCCGCATTCTCAATGGTATCTGAGGCATGGACGGCGTTCTCGGTGACACCCTCAGCAAATTGATAACGGATCGTTCCGGGTTTTCGCTTCTCCGGTTCCACTTCTCCGATCAGGTTCCGCAGTTCTTCCACGGCGTTTTCTTTCTTCAGCAGCAACGCCACAGTATCACCAGAAGTCATGAAGGCGATCAGCCGGTCAAAAAAGGGCTTGCCCTCATGGACATTATAGAACCGGTGGGCAAGCACATCATTGAAATGAAACATCCGGATATTACGGATGGTAAAACCATGCTGTTCCACGATAGTTATGATCTGCCCAATGTGATGCTGTTCCACCGCATTGGGCTTGATCAGCATCAGGGTATGCTGGGTCATTTGACTGGATATACGGTTTCGATGTAGTCCAGAGCCGCCACTTTGATGGCAATGTCCCGATTGAGCACTTTGCTCATCTTTACTTTGTGCCGCAGGATGTCAGACCAGATCTCATACACCTCGTTGGCTTTGAATTCAATTGCCGTGTATTGCTTGAGCATGGTCTGGTAAAACTCGTCGCGATCGGTCTCCACGCGGGCGATAACAAGCTTGGGACTATCGGAAAGGATGTCATAATCCTTGTACCGGACATCAATGACCACGAATCCGAGCTTGAGCAGATTCTCATAATTGATTTGAACGTCTTCGCTGTTAAGCATTTCTATCTCCATCTTGGTTTATTTATTCTCTCGACAAAAACCCGTTTATCAATTCCATGACGCCATAAAGAATTACCAAAGGTATCAGTCAAGCAGAAATGTATGAAAAACATCATCTCGGATTCGATTATGATCGAAATGACCAGCATCTCACACCATGGTGAATGACCTGTTACAGCACCTAACTTAGGATGACCAATGCCTCTTTTCAAACTTATCAGTGATTATGACCCAGCAGGTGACCAGCCCCAAGCCATCGCTGAACTGGTCGCCGGCATTCAAAACGGGAAACAGTATCAGGTTTTATTGGGAGTTACCGGCTCCGGCAAGACCTTTACCATCGCCAATGTGATCGCTGAACTGGACAGACCGGTGCTCGTCCTCTCGCATAATAAGACGCTGGCTGCGCAGTTGTATGGTGAGCTGCGCCAGTTGTTTCCGGATAATGCAGTCGAGTATTTTATCAGTTATTACGACTACTACCAGCCGGAGGCATATATCCCCGGCAAGGATATCTACATCGAAAAGGACTCCGATATCAACGAACAGATCGAGAAGCTGCGCCTGAGGGCGACCATGTCCCTGATGGAACGGCGGGATGTCATCATCGTTGCCAGCGTTTCCTGCATTTATGGTCTGGGTGTGCCGGAAGAATACCGCGAAGCATTGATCCGCGTCCTGGTCGGACAGGAAATGGAGCGTGACGAACTGATCAGGAAACTGGTCACCGCCCATTACAGCCGGAATGATATCGCCTTTGAGCGTGGTGCCTTTCGAGTGCGTGGCGATATCGTGGATATCTATCCCGCTTATCTGGAGCATTGCGTCCGCGTCGAATTCTCTGGCGACCAGATCAGCCGAATCGAGAAGCTGCATCCGATCTCATACCAGTCCTTGGGCGAAGTGGATGAATATCCGATCTATCCCGCCATCCATTTCATCATGTCCGAGGAACGGATGCACGATGCGCTGAAAACCATCGAAGCGGAGATGGGAGAGCGGGTGAAGTACTACCTTGACAACAACCGCTACGTGGAAGCGGATCGGCTGAAACAACGCACCATGTTTGACCTCGAGATGCTGCGAGAACTGGGCTTCTGCTCCGGCATCGAGAATTATACCAGACACCTGACCGGTACTCCACCCGGCAAACCGCCCAACTGCCTGCTCGACTACTTTCCCGAGGACTTTCTGATGGTCATTGACGAGTCGCATGCCTCCATCCCGCAGGTACATGGCATGTACGGCGGCGACTATACCCGCAAAAAGAATCTGGTGGACTACGGCTTCCGGCTGCCTTCCGCTTTTGACAACCGCCCGCTGACTTTTGACGAATTTACTGCCTATCTGAAGAATGTGATCTTTGTCTCCGCCACGCCGGCTGATTATGAGCTCTCTTTGACCAAGGGCGAGATCGTGGAGCAGATCATCCGACCTACCGGCTTGATTGATCCCGAGATCGAGATCAAACCCATCCGCCATCAGGTGGACGACCTCGTTCATCAGATCAGGGAACGGATCGCCAAAGACCAGAAAGTATTGGTCATGACCCTGACCAAACGGATGGCGGAAGACATGAGCACTTTCCTCAGTAATGCCGGTATCCGAGCCAAGTATCTGCATAGCGATATCGATTCCATCGAACGGGCAAAACTGATCCGGGAACTGCGGCTCGGTGAGTATGACGTGCTGGTCGGGATCAATCTCCTGCGTGAAGGCCTCGACCTGCCGGAGGTTTCTCTGGTAGCGATTCTGGATGCCGATAAGACTGGCTTTCTCCGCTCCACCCGATCACTGATCCAGATCTCGGGAAGGGCTGCCCGCAACGTCGATGGTAAGGTCGTTCTTTATGCCGATGACATCACTAAAGCGATCGAGGAAACGGTCAATGAGACCAATCGCCGCCGCAGAAAACAACTGGAATTCAACGCCTTGCATGGCATTACTCCGCTTTCGATCTCCAAGACCATCGACCAGATCATGCAAAGCACCGCCATAGCCGAGGGCTATGAGGCAGTGGATAAGACCGATGCCAAGACCGAGAAGAAGAGATTCATGGATTATCTGGAACTGGACAACCGCGAAAAGGTGATCGAATTGCTCCAGAAGGAAATGCGGATCGCCGCCTCCCGGCTCGATTTTGAACAGGCAGCGGAACTGCGCGACCGTATCCTCGAACTGCTACAGATGCATTGACCCTCCCTGCTTGATCCCTCGTTCCTTCACGCTTCTGCGGCGGTGGGACGATAACCCCATAATGACCGTGTCTCACGCCGTTATTGTGCGGTCGCCCGCTCCGTGATCAGCATCCTGATACAAAAGACTGATCGGCATTCTTCAGATTTCTCTTGTCAAATTAACCGATGGCTAATATGAGGAATCGTTGCGATCAGGTAGCTACCCGATTATCTTGTCAGTGACCGCTGATGGTCAAAAGGTAGGGGGCTGAACCCCAACCAACTGAATAACACAATGAGGTGAATAATGGACGAGCAAAACAGCAGGATACCACGAACACTGCCGGTCTTGCACATGAACAGTGTGGTGATGTTTCCTTTTCTGCTGATGCCTTTGATCATATCGGATGAAGAGTCGAAATTGGTCGTGGATCATGCATTGTCCAACGACAAATCCATGGCGTTTTTCCTTGAACGAGAAAAGAAATACTCTACAGATGTAGGACTGCATGAGATGGGGACGGCGGTCACCATCCTGCGTATGTTACGCAATCAGGACGGCTCGATCAGCTTGCTCCTGCAAGGCACATCCCGCATCCGTCTGCAAAAGGTCTTGCAGCGCGAGCCCTTTGTCCTGGTTGATGTGGAGACGATCCAGGAGCAGCCGGAAGATAGTCATGAGATTCAGGCATTTCGCAAGATCGCCATCGAACTGATGGAAAAGATCGCCGCCGAAAGCAGCACTCTGAACAATGAAATGATCTCAGGTCTGAACAATATCCGGCAAGCCGGCAGAGTGGCAGATATCATCGCCGGAAATTCCGACCTCCAGATCAGTGACCGGCAAAAACTGCTGGAACTGGTCGATCTCAAAGCCCGGTTTCGATTTCTGAATGAATGCCTCGCCGAACTGATCAAGCAGATGCGCCTGGAAAATGACATCCGCAACCACATCCAGCTTGAAATGAGCGAGGATCAAAGACGCTATTATCTGCGTGAACAAATGGACGCCATCCGCCGTGAACTCGGGGAGACCGATGAGGTCAGCAAAGAGATCCTCAAATGGCGCGAAGCCATCGAAAAGAATCAGCTCCCCGAGCACGTGAAAGAAGTGGCTTATGAGGAACTGGAACGCTTAGCAAGCATGCAACCCGCTGCCAGTGAATATGGCGTGATCCGCAATTACCTCGATTGGATCGTGAACCTCCCCTGGCAAACGTTCAGCAAAGACCGCCTCGATATGACCGCCATCGAACGCATCCTCACCAAAGATCACTTTGGCTTGCAGAAGCCCAAGGAACGCGTCTTGGAATACATTGCCGTCAAGAAACTCAAGGGACAGCTCAAAGGTCCTATCCTCTGCTTCGTGGGTCCTCCGGGTGTCGGTAAGACCTCAATCGGTCAATCGGTGGCACGGGCGCTCAAACGCAAGTTCATCCGCATGTCACTGGGCGGTATTCATGACGAAGCGGAGATTCGTGGTCACCGCCGGACTTACATTGGTGCTATGCCAGGTAAGATCATCATGGAGATCAAACGGCAGGGAACCGCCAATCCCGTGTTCATGCTGGATGAGATCGATAAACTCGGTCGGGACTTCCGGGGTGACCCTGCTTCCGCACTTCTGGAAGTGCTCGATCCCGAACAGAATAACAGCTTCGTAGATAACTACATCAACCTCGCTTTTGATCTCTCGGAAGTGATGTTCATCACCACTGCCAACACTCTGGATACAGTCCCGCCTGCTCTGCGTGACCGGATGGAAGTGATCGAATTCAGCAGCTATCTGGAGAACGAGAAGATCGAGATTGCCCGCAACTATCTGATCCCCAAGGAGATCAAGAACAACGGACTGGATCAGTACGCCATAAGTTTCCACCGCTCTGCACTTCAGGAACTGATCCGCTATTACGTCCGCGAAGCCGGTGTACGTAATCTCCAGAGACGGATCGGTTCCATCCTGCGCAAGATTGCCCGTCAGGTCGCCAAAGGTGAGATCCAGCCGGTAAACATCACGGCGGAGAAGATCAAGGATTACTTAGGCTACCGCAAATTCTCACTGGAACTGGCGAACCGCAAGCCCGAGATCGGCGTTACCACCGGTCTGGCATGGACGCAGTATGGCGGGGAACTACTCTATTGCGAGACGATCCGTATGCCTGGCAAAGGTAATATCGTCATGACCGGCAGATTAGGTGAGGTGATGAAGGAATCAGCCCGCATTGCACTGAGTTACCTCAAAGCTAATCACCCGAAATATCAGATAGACCCGGAGGACTTCGAGAAACATGACGTACATGTCCACTTCCCGGCAGGTGCTATTCCAAAGGATGGTCCATCCGCCGGAGTGACGCTCACGACGTCTCTGGCATCGCTGTTTATTCAGAAACCCGTCCGGCATGATATTGCCATGACCGGAGAAGTGACACTTTTGGGCAAGATCCTTCCCATCGGCGGTATCAAAGAAAAGCTGCTCGCTGCCCGTCGTGCCGGTATCAAACAAGTGATCGTGCCTCTTGAGAATCGTGAGGAAGTGGTGGAAGTGGATGCCGATATTATCAAGGATATGGATATCACCTACGTGGATCATGTTAAACAAGTGCTTGATCTCGTATTGGTTGGTGCAAAGAGTGCTGAAGGAAAGCGCACCTCCAACAAAAAGGGCGCTGCAAGCAAGCGATCAAACCTAAAGAAGTAAGCTACCGAAGAGCTTTGTAAGCGCATGGAAAAGTACCCGAATATCAATATCCTGCTGAATGTCGCCCAATGCTACATCCCCAAAGCGGAATTCGTCCTGCGCACCTATTGTTATATCCTGCGGCTCAATCCACGCTTCACTTATGGCGGTCACTTTGAAGGCACGCATCTTTACTATGGCAGGAAGACCGACAAGACTTATCCGATCAAGATCCACTACGAGGACAGCACTGCGGAATTCTTTGAGCAGCGCGAGCTCTATCCTCTGGACAAGGTTAATTTCTGTCTCATCGACCAGGAATACATCCCCTTCCTCTTTTCCCAGCAGGGCAGTTTGTTTGCCCTTGGAGACGATCATTGTCTGTTTCGCAAGGATGTCATTGCCAGTGGTTTTTATTTCCTCACCTGCTGGCATGAGTTTATCATCAGTGAGCGGGGCTTGCCACAGGGCCGGGTGGATTTTAGGCAATCACTGCAGTACCGCTGGGACTTCACCGAGATCCCGGTCGTGGATGTCTATTGTCACTTGATCCGTGGCATGATGGAACAATTCCTTCCGGAACTGAGCCGGGAGATCCATTGGAACGAAGCTTCGGGATTTGCGGTATCCCTTTCGCATGACATCGATTATTGGGATTACTGGACACCCGGACATCGCAAGGAAATGATGTCATACAACCTGAAGACCCTTCGTAAACGACCACTCCGTGCCTTATACAAAGTGCTCGCCCATACCATTCACAAGTCCATATTCTACAATCCCTGGAAACATAACCGCCAGATCGTTCGCAAGGAATTGGACCGGAACATCAATTCCACCTGGTTCCTGCTGGCATCAGAGCAGTTTGAGGATGAACGGCAGAACTATCTGACCGACGTCGTGTACCGTGAGCAGATCATCGATGCCATTGGACAGCAGGAGATCGGGTTGCATGGCAGTCCGCAGTCCGCCTTTGACCTGGATACGCTCAATCAGGAACTGGAGACACTGGTTCAGGCAGGATTCAATCCCACCGGGTTTCGAACGCATTATCTCCACTTCGATTATCAGAAGAGCTTTAGCATCCTTGAACAAGCCGGTATCCAGTATGACAGCACTCTGGGTTACTGGGAGAATATCGGCTTCCGGGCTGGCGTATCCTTTCCCTTCTTCCCTTTCAACCTTGCAGAAAACCGCCCCTTCCACGTCCTTGAGATACCGCTGATCGTGATGGATACAACGCTTCATTCGCCCAAGGCGATGGGCTTGAATCTGCGCCGTGCCCGCAGACGTCTGATCAAGATGATCGACCTTGCCGACAAATATCAGTCACATATCACTATCCTCTGGCACAATAATATCTTCGATCCGGTCGATTTCCCCGGCTGGGGTAGCCTGTATTGGAAAACGGTTGATCATGCTCTGGCGAAGGGCGGTTGGGTCACCGATCTGAGGAGTATTTACGAAGAATGGGTAATGCTGAGTTATTGACCAGGGAGTAAGCAGGTGATCATATCATATTTATGGCTTTTCTTTTACGTTGTGTTTATGCTGTTCGCTTTCTGCGTTCTGCCCTTATATCTGCTGTTGCGCCTGATCCTGCCCAGGAAATGGAACAAATGGCTGATCCGGTGCTTTGGGAATTTCTGGGGTAGCGTAACTGTCGGATCCACTTTCTCACGCGTATCTGTTACCGGCAAGGAACTCCTGCCGGAAGCGGACACCATCTGTTTCGTCAGTAATCATCAAGGGCTCTTTGACATCCCCGCTCTCATTGGCTATCTACCCAAACCAATGGGCTTTATCGCCAAGTACGAACTCAGCCGGATTCCAATCCTCAGTCAGTGGATGAAGGCAATCCATTGCGTCTTCATCGACCGCAAGAATGCCAGAAAGACCGTCGCCTCCTTCAACCAAGCGGCGAGTATCATCAAGGCAGGTAATCCGGTTGTCATCTTCCCGGAAGGCACCCGTAGCCGGAGCCCCCAGACCGGTACATTTCATGCGGGCAGTATCAAGCTGGCATTGATGGCAAAGGCGGTCATCGTCCCCATTGCGATCGACGGCAGCTGGCTCATCTATGAATCAAGGAAACGGATCCGCAGAGCCACCATCAGAATAGCGATCCTCCCACCGATCATGCCCGATGATCCGATCACCCGGGACTCTCGGAACCTCACCCTGCATCTGCAGAGGGTAATTATGAACAGATTAAGCCAAATCAGGACAAACCACTGAAAGTGATTTACCTATCCGTAGTATTGCTGACTACGGCATTGGCTCTCGACGTTGCCCAGACCCCGCAATTTTTGGGTATCAAAGGTGGCTGAATCTCTCTCAGCATTATGCTCCTCCACTCAGGGAAGGCGATTTCAAGGTTGTTTCCGGTATGCACAACGGGATAAACGGAGGTGTGCATCTTGATCTGGAGATCCGGTCCGATCTCCGTTTAGGATATAAGCTACTCTGGATGACCAAAATTCGCTGGAGAGGATCACCATCGTCAGTTTGGATGGTGAGCCATTGACCCGTCCTGCCATGTTGAATGCCGATAATCCGGTTGACTATATGGAAGTACCTGTCCTTGTCAAAGTTTGGGTTCTAACAACAGACACCTTTGCCTGAACGCAATCACCGGCATTGCCATGGCATTGGAAGTCCGAAGCCGGTACCATCCGGATGGCATCATCTGGTTTCACGAATCCGATGGATCATTCACTCCCATTACAATTCAGGAAAGCAGCCGCTTAACTACCATCAATCGATTTGACTTCAGCTTCGTCTATGGTGGCTCCGTCAAATGGCACAAGCTACCGCTGCCCTTGACGCTGGAGTAACGGCTGAGAAAAGGCGATCCAGTGTCATAGATCATTCCGCTTTTACTTCAGGTTCGCCTCGAGATCGCCTCGAGACTCGAGGCGATCTCGAGGCGAACCTGACTGGAAATCGAGCTGATGGATCTTCAGATGAGCGTTGCTCCGGCAGCGCAACGCTTGACCCGAAACGCGGGTGATACCGGTTGTTTACTTGATCAGAACGCCTTTGATGGTGGATGCCTGCCTGCCATTGGAGATGCGAATCAGACAGACACCGCTGGCAAGAGAGCTGGGATCAGCAATCCGGGCATCCCAGGTCCATGAGTTGATTCCCTGAAGGGCTTGGCATTCTTCCCGGCAGATCAATCTGCCTCTCAGGTCATAAACGCTGATCAAGACCTTCTGTGCCTTGGCGCTGCGGTAGTTCAGAGTAGTGGAAGAAGCAAATGGCGATGGTGCCAACGAAACTGCC
>VGPI01000069.1 GCA_016875595.1 Candidatus Cloacimonadota bacterium | reverse complement strand
CCTGGTCATTATCCTGCTTTCCATGACGCTCTTCGGTGTAGTGACCTTTCGCACGGTTTTTTTCAGCGGTAACGGCACCAAACAGACGCACATCAATCAGATCCGTATGATTGAGCTTGCCATCCTCGATTTGCTTGTTTCTTTCTTTTGCGTTTTTGGCTTTCGCAGTGATAAAAATTTCTCTGCCTTTGATTGATTCCAGGTAGTCCCGAATGTAGCGTTTCAACCGTACGTCCGAGACCAAATTTGTGGATGTGTCGTAATCCATTCTGGGCTTGTTTTCGTTGTCCATGTCTCCATTGGGGTTGCACATCTGTGCATCATAGAGAAAGAGGATTTCAGAATTGCTGCTGATCATTTTGTGCCTCCTGGCTGTCTTTGTTTGCTTGTTGTTTTTTATATTCCATCAAGCCTACATAGCTGTTGTAAGCCCTTCCACTAAGAATATGAAAGACCGTTTCTTCGGGACTGTATGAGCAGGTTACAATTTTGCTCATGCACTCACGGTAATATGCATCAGTTATGGGATCATTGTATACCTCCCATACCTCTCTCAAATCATCAATCACTGCCATTACGGATTTTACCTTCTGTACAGGGATCCCACGTAGATTCAATTTGCTAATTGCGGTTTTTTTGATTTTTTTCTCCCTTTGCTTCCCTTCAATTTCTGAGATGTAAACACCCAGAATGAATAAGCCTTGAGCAAGGTATTCGTTTTGATACACTTCAGAGTTGTTGGCAAAGTAATCCAAAAGTGACTGCTTTTCCAGTGTGGTAGTCATGTTTTTTTCCTCCCGGCTTTTCAGCCCTCGTAGTTGATCAAAGTTGATTAAATGTTTAATATACAACATCATTAGATAGGGTGATAAATCCAAAGCATAAGTGGAGCTCTTTCCAATGTTGTTACGTTTACGTAAATGGATATCCACAAACTGCTTGATTAGTAGATCATAGCTGAAAGCCTGTGAGTATAGGTACACTGATAACATGCCAAGGATATCTCGGTTGATTTTTTGAAAGTCGAAAGCTTTCGTTTTCGGGGATGGATGTGATTCTTGTGAAGGTAACAAGAGAAACCGCAGACCTTCAAAAGAAAGGCCATAATCCCTATTGAAGAGATCCGGTAAATCGTGAGAAAGACTGAATAAATCCAGATCCTCATTTTTCTTGATCAGTGATGATAAGCTTATACCTTTAATCAATCGATTTATTATGAATTCCTGACGGGTTGCGCTTGGTATGGTGTAGAAGAACAAGGTGAATCCTTTCAGGCGGGTTTGAAGTTGCTTAACAGTGCTTAATGAATCTTGGTACTCTGTTTTTTCTCGTCGGCGTAGAAGCCTCGGTACTGACTGCATCATACTCGGAGTAATGACTTGTTGATCGTTGTTGTGAAAAACAGCAAAATCAGGTAACACAAAACAGTTTAAGCCAAGAAGATAGGTTCTGAATCTGGTGCTGACGTATTGGGCTCCAACGGTTACCTCATTGTAACACTCCTTACACATGGAAAATGCACTCTTTTTCATATCTTTCGATGCGCCATCGAAATAATAGGGGTTGGTTACACCAAAGAACTTATGCCTTAGGTTAATTGAATCTGAGAGTTTTGCAGTCTCCGAGCATAGGTGACAATTGCCGTCGTTTTTAGGATCAGCGAACTGCTTGTCAATGGTATGGTAGTACAATACATCCAAATAGCATTCAGCGATTTCCTCGATTTCATGTATGAATCTGCCGTCAATGGTGAGTGCGAATGCCTGTCTTGCTCCAGTGATTTCTGCCAAATGCTTATTAAAATAGTTCTTTGTGGATTTATCACGAGCCTTTTCATAGGCTTTTTTGTCAGAGCTGTCTCTGAGACTTTCGTCGATTTCCGGATCAGGGAAGCCAACTCTCTGATCATCGGGTAGCAACCTGTAGTTGAGTCGGAGTCCATGAGTATCATCAAGGAAGAAACCCTTGCGGATTTGTTTTAAGTAACTAATGCATATATCTACCTTGTCCGGATTACTCCATCGGATTTTTTTGCGGTTTTTTTGTATGTACTCCAGCAATGAAAAAGCCATGATTGACTTACTGCTTGCATGTGAAGCGTAGATGTTCTTTTCAGCCGGAGCATAGTTCTTAAAGATGAGTTTCTTTTCACAGACGCCTTCATAGATCTCCTCCCCAGCGGTAAAGCGAGCTTGCTTGTTCACAGTGTCCAGGTTCAATAGAACAATTCTGCCCTTCTTTTTGTGGTCAGATCCCTTCTGGCTATACTCGAATGATGAGTCATCGGCGCAATATTGCCTGACCAAATACTTCTTCTGCTCGGATAATGACATATCCGAGAAGTGGTCACTCTGCATCTTATGATTACCGATCTGGCGGTAGGTACTTATCATGTTACCTCCTGCTGTCTTACTATCACCCCGAAGCCCCTGGCACTCTGTTTGCCCAAGCCAAGGTATTCCGGTATGATAAAGTTTGTAGTGAATTCGCCCCAAAAACAGAGCATCTTGATGTCTTTGAAGTTTACTGTGACCGGTTTGAACCAGCCGTCCATATCTACCTGCTCAAAGTCATCCAACCAGATATCGAAGCCCTTGGCAAGCGTCTTGAGGTTATTCTTCAGGATAGTTCTCAGCAGTTTATTCTGCTCAATCCTGTTCAGATGTATGTACTTACTGTGATTCTCTTCATTGAGAGCCATCCATGGGGAGGAGAAGCTGTAAGAGTGCATTTCGCTACAGATTCCAAAGGGCTCTTCATAGACCCTGATCTCCTTTTCATAGCTGGGGTAATCGATGCCCTTGATAGTTACATGGTCAAGATCAAAGAATACCTCCTTGATTAGTTCCAGACCTTCTTTGAAACCAAGAAGGGCAGGGCTGTTCGCTATGATTCGATATTGAATCTGAGGATAGCTGTAAGAAAACTGCCCATCCGGCAAATGATTGTGGAATAGGTGGCTGACGGGATATTTCCGCGCGAAGTATCCTCTTAGCTTTGGAATGTCGGATGGCTGGAACTCCATATCCAGAAATCTGACCAGCACATAGCGAATAATACTCATAGATCTTCTTCCTCACTCCATTCTTCATTACGTCCTCATAGATTAACCACACTGTCCCCCCTATTCTCGAAGCGTATTTTAGTCAAGGACAAAATCGTTTTTTTGTATCGTAATCCGTGGAGGATTTTCCTCCGCCGGCATTACCTTCCACTTTCATGAATACAGTTGTGCCTTCCCGATTGGTTTTTCTACACAATTCCACGCGCTTGGCTAATTCTCTATCAGCTTTCCATCAGCCCTCTATCCCATGGGTTGCGATGAAATGAGAATGGTCGATGCTATGCTCTTGAGCGTTAGGAGTGTAACCAAATAATATGCTAATTATCAAATCACTAACTTAACTTATCGGGTAGTGTCTCAAAGGTTGGTGCAAATTAGGATCAGCCAGATGAGAAAAAGGTAGAGCTGGATCCCACTCAATGTTTTGACGGTTTTGAACACAAAACTATAGAATTAGGATTCGATCATGACTCAACCGAAGAGAAAGAAAGATGAGAAGGCGGAATTGGTCAAGCTAATTCAGTCGGTAATCCTCACATCCCCCCATTTTTCAGGCAGGGTAGAATCAACTGTTGTGACTCTGCCCATTTACCCCCATATTCAGGGATATTGTACCTCGTGACATGGGCAAAGCAGTGGTCATTGAATGCCTGCCCCTCTTAATCAAGTCATTATCCCCTCTTAATCAAGCGTTAACTATTAACGCTTGATTAACGCTTGATGACCGTTTGATTAAGAGGGGCAAGCAGTGTGAGTAGATAGATTTCCATAGCTTGAAAACGGATTTACACAAAATCATTGACACAATCTGCGTGAGATAAGAGATTGAACCTGCAGAGAGGATTGGAATAATGAGAAGAATCTTAATCATAATCGTGGCATTGCTGCTTATCGTTTATCTGATGTATGTTTTCCTTTTTCCCGATAAGGTCAGAGACCGTGAATTAGCCCGTTCATCGTATCAGGTGTTGTTGTTATTACCGGGCAGTATTGATGACGGGAGCTGGAATCAGAGTGCGTTTGACGCCATCAGCAAGCTGGGCTGGGAAATGAAAATTGATGTAAGCTACCGGGATAATTTGAGACCGGAAGAGATTGGCGATGTTATCAAAGAATTTGACGAAGACAAAGCCCTCTTCATCATAGGCTGGGGAGGCGAGTATCAGGGGGCTCTTGAGAAACTGGCTCTGGATTATCCCGCTCATAAATTCGCTTTAGCCGGCAATTATGCCGGCAACGGCAAGAATTATGGCTGTATCTCCAATCAAAGCGGGGCATTTTATCTTGCCGGAGTTCTCGCCGCCATGAATTCAAAGAGCAGATCAGTGGGGGCAATAATTGGGGAGAAATTGCCACATATTGTACGTGAGATATCTGCCTTCCAAAAAGGAGTTTTGTCCTACGATCCCGAGATCAGGGTGGTGGTATCCTGGTTGAACACGTGGGAAGACAGTACAAAAGCCATAAACGAAACGCAACAAATGACCGCCAATGGTTGTGATGTCATACTGGTGAATGCGGATATCGCTGGATTACCCATACATAAAATCATGGAATCCCAAGGCAGATACACGATCGGTGTGGTCAATGATGCTGCCACCTTGGCACCAAAGGCAGTTCTGACCAGCGTCATGATCAATAGCGAAGTCCTGCTGCGAAAGGCGATTGAACTATTCATCCAGGGCAGGTGGGAAGGCAAAGTGTATCGTTACGGCTTGATCGATGGAGCCCTTTATCTGACGGATTTTAACCCGGTTGTAACGCAGCAGCAACGCGATAGGATGGATCAGGTATATTCTGATCTGGTCACGCAAAAGCTCATAATCGACGATCTGACCGAATGACCTGAATGAACCCGAAGCAGACCCTGAAGTACAGATTAAAGCGGCATATCGTTGCGATCGCCTTGTTTAGCGTTATCTTTACCACAGTGGTCATCACCGGTTTCTATATCCGCCATTTGACCGGGCATCTTCGCTCGGAACAGATGTATTTTACCAATTATACAGCGTCCCGGATCGACAGATGGTTTCAGGATCACCTGGTGAAACTGCTGTTTGTTTCTCAGTTCAGAGATCTGGTGAATGAACGCAGTGGTTACCGGCGGCAGGCGTTGAATTCGATCATCGAGAGCTATTCCGCTTGCTCGGATGTTTTTGTAATCGATGCCTCAAGTAAGGTGATTGAAGGTCAGAACCAGCTTTTTGATCCCGACTATCACTACCGGCTGCATGGTATCCAGATTGAAAATGTCATTATGTTTGGTGAGGATATAATCGGAATTCCGGAGCGGATTCAACCGGACAATAAAATGCTGTTGCCCGTGGCTTATCCTCTGCGTGACGCTTCCGGCAAGGTCAATGGCGCCTTATGTGCCCATCTCAACCTGAATTATCTGTCCTTTATTGTCGATACAATTGAGCTTGGAAGGACCGGATATGGTTATATTATTACCCCGCAGAACAGAGTTATCGCCCATAATGCCCCAATTTCCGATTCAGATCTACAGCCAGACCACAACGTCTTTATAGAACTGGTGGCAGGTCCCGGTCAATTCCGATATTGCCGCGGTTTGACCGGGCAGAGGGTGATGGCAACTTATCAACGTTTGGAATCGGTTAACTGGTTTCTGGTGATCCATCATCCTTTGAGCGATCTGTTTCATGAGCTCTACCAGGTGATCTTCCTGACCATCGCCAGTGCCTTGTTGGTCTTGCTTTTGGGCGTGGAACTGGCGTTGAGATATTATCGTAAAATTGATGCCCCGCTTCAGAAATTGACCGAAGCGGCGGCAGCCATTGCTGCGGGCAATCTGAATACACACATCGAGATCGAAGAGGAGAACGAGCTGCAACAACTGGCTCAGGCGTTTAATTATACCACAGAACAATTAAGCAAGCTGTTTGATGGACTGGATAAGCGGTATCTGTTTGAAAGCGTATTGGGCAGGATCACTTACAAGATCATCAACTCCCGGCTGGAACTGACGGATGAATTGACCGATGAACTCCTGGGTGATGCCGGAAGATATCTGGGAGCGGTTCGCGCCACTCTCCATTTGTATAATGAATCATCCGGTACCTTTCAGTGTCCTTGTAACTGGCGATCGGATGATGGCATGGAACTCCTCTCCAAAGCGCTTGAGCATCTGGATCTCATGATCTATCCCCAGGTCAGATATATTCTTGGGCATAATCAACCGGTGGCTTTTGACCTTGATGACAGTGACAATACGCTGGGTAGCGCCTTTCCCGACCTTGAGTTGCCACTCTCCACCCGCTCCCTCTTGCTGAGAGAAATGCCCATATACCGGGATCTACGCGCTGCCCGCCTGCGACACCTGATCGTAATGCCTATTCTGGACGAGGATGAGTTTATCGGGCTGATCAGCTTTGGCTTTGATCAACTATCCGCAGAGCTTACACTGCCAGATCGAGATTCGTTGCTGACCCTGAACAACATCCTGGTCTCGGCATTTCTGTTTATCCAGAAACGGTTGCGTTTTAGTGAGGCACATCAACGGCTCAAAGCGACCCTTTTCGGGATCGGTGATGCCGTCATCTCCACCGATTCGCAGGGTATGATCTATCTGATCAATCCCGTCGCCTGCCGGATGACGGGTTGGTCGGAAGAAGAAGCGATCGGCACCGCCCTTTCCAAGGTGTTTACAGTATCGGATATCGAGACACGGCAGATGAGGGAACTGGATCTGGTCGGTAAACTTCGGGATGAGCAGTCATATAGCTTGGAAGAGAAAATCATCCTGCATAGCAAGAACGGGTTTGAGTTCTATATCAGCGACTGCGCTGCGCGGATCAATAATGTCTATGGGCAGATGGTCGGAGCGGTCATTGTCTTCCGGGATGAGACACAGAATTACTTCCGCGAAAAAGAACAGCTCAAGCTGCAACGGCTGGAAGCGGTCAGTTTACTGGCAGCAGGTATTGCGCACGACTTTAATAACCTGCTCACTACCATCCTCGGCAATATCTCGCTGGCAGGGCAGATGCTCCCGCCTCAATCCGAGGTTGCCGGGATCCTGCGTTCGGCTGAGATCTCCACCGAGAAAGGCAGGGATATCACCAAGCAACTGCTGATCTATGCCAAAGGCGGAACGCCGGATCGACAGATATCCCCGATCGAAAAGCTGACCGAGGATACCCTCTCCTTCCTGTTACAGGGTTCACAGATCAAGGTGAAGAAGGAAATTCCGTCTGATATCTGGATGATCAGGATGGCACCGGGTGTTTTTAACCAGATCATATCCAATATCATTATCAATGCCAGACAGGCAATGCCACAGAATGGTCACCTGCAGGTGCAAGCAGCAAACTTCACCCTGGATAATAACAGTCCGCTGCCTCTCAGTCCCGGCAATTACGTCCTGCTGACGATCAGCGATGATGGTGAAGGCATCGACCCAAGTATCCTGCCCCGGATTTTCGACCCCTATGTCACAACCAAGAACACCGGTACCGGACTGGGTTTGACCTCTGCCTTTGCCCTGTTGCAAAAACATAACGGCTATATCATGATCGAATCCGAACTGGGCAAGGGAACATCAGTTATGCTCTATTTCCAGGCGGCGGATGAGATCGCCTTTAATCGGGATAAAGTTGCCATGCAAGATGAAAAACGACAGTACCGGATACTTGTCTATGAAAGCGAGGTAACGCTGCAAAAGCTGCTACATAAAGTGCTGAGCATCCACGATACCAAGGTGGATATCTCGGCTGGTCTGGTGGAAACGCTGGAATGGTTCAAGACCGCACTGGAAGACGAGGATCCCTATGATTGCGTCATCCTCGATATCGATGTGCTGAATCGGGAATATATCCAGACGGTGGTCTCCGAGATCCGCCATCTTCATCCTGAAGTGACCATTATCCTGGCTTGTGAATTTGTCTCCCCGGAAGTGACGGTTGACCTCAAAGGGCTGGGATTTGATGAGGTGATCGTAAAGCCGTTCCAGGTCTCTGACCTGCGTAAACTAATCAAGTCCCGACTGCCCGTCTGATCCCATCGGACAGCGGGATGGATGCTCAATTGACTTGTATCGGGAAGCCCCGTTGCGAGAAGGAAGCGCTGTCACCGAAGCTGAGCCTGTAGGTTCCGGAATCGGCATTGAAGGTTAGTGTCACGCGGCATGTCCTGCGGTCGATCCATTCGATCTGAACCGGCTCAAAACCACGCACTAAGGTCTGTTCATTGATAAAATGGGGCATCTCCGGGTCTTTTTCGGTCTGTGCGGGTTCAGGTCAGTTTCCTACGACATCTTGGGGTTAATAGTACATTGGCAGGAGGTTATCATCAGAATTGGATCTCCCACACCAGCATCTGCTCATCGAACTTGAGATAGACCTTTTGTCGTTGCGCTTCGTAATTACTGAGGTGAGCATCAACCAGGGCATCGGCGATCGACAGAAAAGACACTATCCCCATCCACCAGAAATCGTTACGCAATCTGTCCGCATAGTCGCCACGCTTGCTGAGATGATACGCTTGGAGAGCGTCTTCCGAATCCATCGCCAGACGATAATGCTCTTTGCGTTTGATATGATGATAGATGGCAGAACCGCCCAAGTAAGTCTGGAGACCGAGGACAATGCCGGACTTGACATACTGCTCGTTGTAATACTGACCGCCACCCGGGATAAAGAGTGAATAGACCATGGCGCGTTGAGGCGACTTCTGTTCCTGGGCATACAAGCCCGTGCCTGCCATGGTTAGAATCCACACAAGCCCAAGATATCTCATCGGTTCAAGCATCCTCGATCAAGAGAAGCTATCCAGCAGGTGCTTCAGATCATCCCACCCAAAGGGCTTTTCCAATACCGCATCGGCACGGAGATCCTTTGCCAGGCGCAGGTAGGTCGTTTTATCGATCCTTCCCCCGCCGGAGATGGCGATTATCCGGATCGCTGGATAGAGCTTGCGCACTGTACTGATCAGCACAAGACCGTCCTTACCGGGCAGCACGATATCCGTGATCATAATGTCGATCGCCTCTTTGGATAACAAGGCAAGCGCTTCATCACAACTAAACGCAACCTCGATCCTAACGCCATGCTGGGCAAAGAGTCCACCCATCGTTTCAACAAAGGAATGGTCGTCATCAACCAATAGTATTCTGGACATAGTCACCACCTCATTGGTATGTTACTCACTGGGGCGCTGAGGGAAGGCGATCCTACAAACCGACCAGCTCCACTTATGCAACGAATCGAAGATGATAGGGCGTTGAGGGAAAGCGATCCTGCGCTGCATCGGTACAATCTCATTTGATCACCATGATTCGCCTGATCTGATCAGGACACCCATCTGCCTTTACCCGTACTAAATACACCCCGCTGCCACAGCTTGTTCCCTGCCGGTCTTTACCGTCCCAATGCAGATAAACATCCTTTTCGCCGTGGAAGGATCGCTCTTGCACCAGTTGACCCCTGAGGTTATAAATCGCAACGCTCCCCTGCACTACCCTAGGGAAGCCGGCATGGACGGAGAGCTGTCCGCCGGCGCTGATCCGGAAAGGATTGGGAAAGATACTGACGCTTGCCGGAGCGGGGATTTCCGGCTCCGTGCCGGTGGACATGAAGACCACGACATTGGTTGACCCGGACTCCGCCGTCCCATCAAAGGCACAGACCCAATACTGCAGAATGGGGATTGTACCCACCGGCGCATCATCGTGATAGAACCAGGTCTGACCAATGGGCACCGAACCGATCAGCTCATTATTGGCATA
>VGPI01000068.1 GCA_016875595.1 Candidatus Cloacimonadota bacterium | reverse complement strand
CATCGAGTTCTTCTTTGCATTCAAACCAGAGAATCCACATATCGCAATTCTGGGAGATATGCTTGAACTGGGCGATTCAGCCGTGATGTACCATAAAATGATCGGAGCGATGCTATGTGAATATGGCAATCATACTTTAATAAGTGTTGGCCAGCTATCCAATAATTATCATTCTACCCGATTTGCCGATTATCGCCTTCATTTCGATACTGTCGGTGCATTGATCGATTCCGTGATCCTCAAGGACATCCCATCCAATGCCATAGTTTTGTTGAAAGCATCTCACTCGATCCATTTGGAAAAGGTTGTTCCCCATATTCAGAGGAGACATTGATGTTCTATCACCTGTTTTTCCCATTAGAACGCTATTCCATTTTGTTCAATGTTTTTCGTTATATCACCTTTCGCTCCATTGCTGCCTTTCTCACAGGGTTGATCATCTCCCTGATTTTAGGTCCATACCTGATCAGACTACTGAAACAGAAATCCGCCGTAGAGCACATCGATGAAGATGCTCCCGAAAGACATAGGATCAAGCAAGGTACACCAACCATGGGTGGATTGATCATTTTGTTTAGTCTTTTGATCTCATCTCTGCTTTGGAACAACCTGACCAATCCGGCCATCCTGATGATGTATCTGACAACCATCTGGTTGGGAGTATTTGGTTTTCTGGATGATTTTCTCAAGAATTTTGTGAAATTGAAGAAAGGGTTGTTACCTAAATACAAACTCTGGGGACAGATCAGCATCGCGGTGATCCTGACTCTGACCATTTATTATAGTAGTTCAGATTTGGGCATCGAAGGAAGCATATCCAATATCCAAGTGCCCTTTCTGAAGAATACATTTCTTCATTTAGGGTGGTTTTTTATTCCATTTGCCGTGTTCATGATCGTAGGAACATCAAATGCCGTCAATCTCACTGATGGCCTGGATGGATTGGCCTCAGGAACCCTTGCTCTGGCAGCTATGGGACTGGGGATCATGTCATACCTGAAAGGTAACTTCATCATAGCCGATTACCTAAATCTGCAGTTTATCCCCCAAGCTGGAGAACTGACCGTTTTTATCTCTGCATTGATCGGGACTTTGATAGGCTTTCTGTGGTTCAATTCATACCCTGCCCAGGTCTTTATGGGTGATACCGGTTCCTTGACACTGGGTGGAATCATGGCAGTTATCTCGATCCTTCTGCGAGAGCAATTGTTCTTCATGATTATCGGCTTGATCTTTGTCGCCGAAGCAGTATCCGTGATCATGCAAAGATATTATTTCAAATGGAGTAAACAACGTACTGGCTCCGGAAAACGTATATTCCTCTGTGCGCCGCTGCATCATCATTATGAGCTCAAGGGATTACACGAGGTCAAAATCGTCATCCGGTTCTGGATCGTAGCGATCCTGCTGGTGGCAGTGGCTTTGGCAACAATAAAACTTCGATAAGGAATTGTAATGTTCGATCAACAATGCAAATATGGTATTCTCGGCATGGCCAGAAGCGGAATCGCTGCTGCTTATAAAATTAAGACCTTAGGCGGACTGGTTTTCCTCAGTGAATTGCTCCCGGAATCTGAGGTCCACATCAGTGCAGATCTGAGGCGGGATTTTGATTGTGAATTCGGGGGACACTCCGACCGGTTGTTGGCTTGTGATAAATGGATCGTCAGCCCCGGCATTCCATTGGATGTCCCGATCATCAGGAAAGGCATAGCTGCCGGGATCAAGATCATCAGCGAAATAGAATTTGCCTTTACCATAAAGTCACCCGATAGTAAGCTGATCGCCATCACCGGCTCCAATGGTAAAAGCACTACATCGAGTTTGATCCACCATTTACTTAATGAACTCGGATATAAAAGCTTACTGGCTGGAAACATCGGAGATGCTGTCAGTGGTTTTTCGATCGAGAAACCTGGATACGATTATATCGTTTTGGAAGTAAGTAGTTTTCAATTGGACTTGATCGATACATTCCACCCCGATGTAGCGGTACTGATGAATATTACACCCGATCATCTCAACCGATACGCTTCCTTCTCTCATTATGCGCGAACCAAGTTTCGCATTTTTGAAAACCAGACCGAGTCCGACTATGCGATACTGTACAAGAATGATGCTCAGATAATGAGCCGGATCGATCAGGTCAGAGCCCGTAAGATGTTTTTCTCCTCGCACTATGATAACCACAACGTCGATGCATGGATGAATGAGGTCTTTATCCACGTATACGACAGCTTTCAGTTGTCCAAATACAACCTAGGGATTCGAGGTCCACACAACTACAGTAATGCCATGGCAGCGCTATTGGCGGTAGATGTTATGGTAAACAGGATGGAGGAAGCAATGGAACATATTACCCGTTTCCGCCCCCTCAATCATCGTCTGGAGTTCGTCCGTACCATCAATGGCATTTCCTTTTACAACGATTCCAAAGCGACCAATACCGATTCGGTCAGAAATGCCCTACTTTCGTTCGATAAACCCATTCGGATCATTTTGGGCGGTTCCGATAAGGGTGAGGATTTCAGCGTCTTGACAGATCTCTTGAAAGAGAAAGCGATCAAGGCATATATCACAGGTGGGACACTGGATCGGATGCGACAGACCTGGCTCGGTAAAGTTCCACTTCTCTGTGAAGAGGACTTTGAAGGGTGCATCCATCGCGCCTTTGAAGAATCCGATATCGGAGACAACATTGTGCTATCCCCGGCATGTGCCAGCTTTGATTATTTCAAAAACTTTGAACACCGTGGTGAGACATTCAAGTTTATTGTGGACAAGATAGCCGCAGAATATGAGAAGAACTAAAACACAATCCTATGTAGTTGACTTCGACAGATACATCCTCTTTTCGTATCTGATCCTGGTGGTCATCGGTCTGGTCATAATGCTGGATATCAGCTCGGTCCTGCATTCCCTGACCTATTTCTACCGTCAGTTGGGATTCTCGATCGTTTCTGTTCTTTTAGTGCTTTTCACATTATACTTTCCCAACCTGCTCAAGTTTCGTAAACTCACGTTTCTTTTGATCATTCTGTCCATCATCCTATTGGGCATCGTGTTATATCAGGGAGTCACCATCAAGGGCGCTACTCGTCGTGTATGGGGATTTCAACCCAGTTTCCTTGCCAGGTTTGCTCTGATCTTTTTATTTGCACACTGGCTTGATAAAAAACAGGACTCGATCCAAGAGGTCGGGATAGTGCAAAACATAAAGACCTTTCTGGTGCCAATTGTCATTACCTTTGTCATCTATACCCTGATCATCCTAGAACGACATCTCAGTACCATAGTCATAAGCGGGCTGTCCATTATCGGGTTATTGTATTATGCCGGAGTGCGTAAAAGATATGTGCTTACTTTGTTGCTGCTTTGCTTGATCGCCGGTATTGGTATCATCTGGAAGGGCGCTTCTTATCGTAGCGACCGGATCTCGGTCTATCGAAAGTATTCTTTATTCATTCGTGACGACGCTCTCAAATTATCAAGTGACATGGAGCATCAGGTCAGAGAAAGTTTAACCGCCCTTTCCACCGGTCGAATCATGGGAACCGGTTTTTCCCGGGGCAGGGCAAAACACTTCTATCTTCCCGAAGCCCGTACTGATTATGTTTATACTATCATTGGCGAGGAATTTGGTTATCTGGGTGCTATGGTTGTTCTTCTCTTGCATTCATTTCTGTTTTTCCGAATGCTCAAGGTGTCCCAGAGGCAGTCCACTCCCTATCTGGTGTATTTAGCAGCCGGACTGGCAATGAACATTTATATCAACGCCCTGGTCAATATGGGCGTGGCTATGTCCATACTGCCCTCCACCGGTAATACTCTTCCTTTCATTAGTTATGGCGGATCGGCTTACCTGATTGATTCCTTGTCAGTCGGTGTTGTTCTCAATATCAGTGCCAAACGGAAAACAGTATGAGGATCATCTTCGGAGCTGGCGGAACCGGCGGTCATATCATCCCGGCTTTGGCGATTGCCCGTGAAATGCAGAAGGAAGGTTTCATTCCACATTTCATCGGCAATGCCGACAGCTTGGAGGAGCGTCTGGTCACTGGCTCCAACCTGCCATTTCACCCCATCTCGGTTCAAAAACTATATCGCCAGATCACTCTTGCCCATCTCCGGTTTCCTTATTTACTGATCCGGAGCATCATAAAGTCCCGCCGGATCATCCGGCAGATCGATCCTCAATGTATCCTTTGTACCGGCAGTTACATCAGCGGACCGGTGGCATTGGCTGCACTTCTGTCCCGTAAACCCTTGTATCTGCATGAAAGCAATTGCTATCCGGGATTAGCCATCCGAATGCTGGCTCCCTTTGCCCGGATGTGTTTCCTGAGTTGGAACCGATCACAGCAGTATCTGAATCGAGCCAGGACCATTCTGCTGGGAACTCCCATCTTCAACGACCAGTTTGCACCATCCCATCTCGATTGGACGCAATTCGGGCTATCGCCGGACCGTCCTAAGCTGCTGATCAGCGGAGGCAGCCAAGGCTCGTTGGTCATAAATGAAATGATCGACAGATGTGCCGATCGCTTGATCGACGAGGGTTACGATCTCGTCTGGCAGACCGGGCGTAATTCAGTACAAAGATATGCCGGCAAACACGCAGAAAACCCTTTCATCCACGTTTTTGATTTTACTTCGGAGATGCCTGCTCTGCTGATGAATTCGTGCATTGCCATTACCCGGGCAGGGGCGATGACCATCGCCGAGCTTGAATGTGCTATGCGTCCAGCTGTCCTCATTCCACTGCCCACCGCCGCTGCCAATCATCAATACTGGAATGCCGCTGAACAACAGCAGAAGGGACTGGCAGTATTGCTGGAGCAGAAGGATCTAACTGCCGAAACCCTGCTTAACGCCATTCACCGGATCCGTCAAACCCTGCCCTCGATGCAGATCGCTTTCGCTTCCCTTCCACCCAACACCGCAGCCCGGGATGTGGCCAGATTTATAGTCAGCCAAACGCAGACAACGGAGAAAACATGTTAGGAAGAACACGTAAAATCCACTTCATCGGGATCGGCGGGATCGGCATGTCCGGAATCGCTGAATTCTTACATAATCAAGGTATTGAGATCACCGGATCGGACATGAAGAAGACCGAGGTAACCGCCCATCTGGAGAGTATTGGTATCCCCATATGGGAAGGACACGATCCGCTGGTCGTTAAGGATGCGGATGTGGTAGTTATCTCGTCCGCCGTCAAGAGTGACAACCCCGAGATCCAGGCAGCCAAAGCACTCAAGATCCCGGTCATCCGGCGCGCCGAAATGCTGGCTGAGATCACCCGGATGAGCTACAGTATCGGCATCTCCGGCACTCATGGCAAGACCACGACCACATCGATGGCTGGTATGGTACTGGAAGCCGCCGGATTGGATCCCACCATCATCGTCGGTGGAAAGGTAAAGAACTTCGGTTCAAACAATGTGATGGGCTCTGGCAAGTACATCATTGTTGAAGCTGATGAATACGATCATTCTTTTCTCAGTTTAACTCCGATCATTGCCGGCATCACCAATGTCGATCTGGATCATCTCGATTGTTATCGCAATCTGGACGATATCAAAGGTGCTTTTGTCGAGTATGCCAATAAAGTCCCTTTCTTTGGATGTGTGATCGCATGTCTCCAGGATCAGGGAGTGCAGGAGATCCTCCCTCGCATCAATAAAAAAGTGATCACCTATGGCTTCTCCCGCCAAGCTGATATCCAAGCCCTCAATATCAGGATGAAGGACTTCAGCGCGGAATATGACGCCCATTACAAGAACTACAAACTCGGCAGGATCAAAATGAAGGTCAATGGCCGGCACAATATCCTCAATTCCATGCTGGCTGTTGGCATCGGATTGGAGCTTGATATCCCCTTCGCCTCAATCCGTGATGGACTGGCTGAATTCAACGGTGTATATCGCCGTTGTGAACTGAAAGGCGAGGCGCAAGGAATTGCTGTCTATGACGATTATGCCCATCACCCCTCCGAGATCATCGCCACCCTCGATGGTTTCAAAGAAGCGACCAAAAGGCGCATCGTCACCCTGTTTCAACCTCATCTCTATTCCCGCACCCGCGACCTTTACGAGCAATTTGGCAGAGCTTTTTTCTCCTGTGATCAGCTGTTTCTTTCCCCGATCTACCCAGCCAGGGAAGATCCCATCCCCGGGATCAATTCCAAATTGATCGCCGAGATCGCCGTGCAGAGCGGACATCACAGTGTTCATACCATCGAAAACAACGATGAGATCGTAGCTCATGTCCTGTCGATCCTGCGTTCTGGCGACATCCTGATCACCATGGGCGCAGGCAATATCTGGCAGTATGGCGAAAAAATATTGCTGGAACTACAGAAAAGTGTTGACACAATCACTAAATGCAAAATTCATAGTCAATTAGAGTAGTAGAATGGATAATGCTGTTTTATTGTCAACAGAAGTAAAGCTTTGTACTATAAGAAGGTAGAGATATGCCAAGACGCCGTGGAAATAGCCGCTATTACTGGATAATGATTGTTGTCCTGGTATGCCTTTCCGCCACATTCTTTTGCTTCTATCAGCTATTGATCAGTGTTTCCTGGTTCAACATCGGCAATATCACCGTCAAGGGCAACCAGTATGTCCCCGCCGACAGTATATTGGCTCTGGCAAAGAGTTGCCGGGGTCAGAATCTGATCGCACTTGATACCTCCTCCTTGCAGGACTCACTTGCCCGGATCGCCAGGATCGAAGAGGCGATCATCCAGAAGCGCCTGATGCGCTCACTGGTCATCAAGATCAATGAACGGCAGGGTTTTCTGTATGTAAAAAGCGCTGAAGGTAACCTCTTCCCCATCGATCAGGATGGACTTATTCTGGAGAAAACGGGAATCGTCAATGTCGAAGACCTTCCCATTGTTCAAAGCTATCTGCCCGATGAGAAACTACTGCCGGGCAGGTCGCTCTCGCATTTGCCGATCCAGAAGGTGTTGCAAACGCATAAGGCGATCCTTGCAGCTTATCCCGAATTCGGGCAATACATATCAGAGTACTACATCATGGATGAGGTGGTACATTTCGTTGATGCCCGTTATGGCACACAGGTGATCGTCAGCGACGAAAACACTCGAAAACAACTCGAACGCTATATTTTCGTTCAGGATAATGGCGGAATTGACCGTAATTCGGTCATTGACCTCCGCTTCAAAGATCAAGTGGTAGTCAAAGCAGGAAAATGATATGAAACAACAAATAGTCACTGCATTGGACATTGGCTCATCCAATGTGAGAGTGGTGATCGCCGTCGGTTCAAAGAACGGTGAGATCGAGATCAAAGGCATCGGCGAAACTGCCGTTGACGGCATGGACAAAGGTATCGTCAAGGATATCGAAGCGGTCTCCTCCTGTCTCAAAACCGCTTTTGCCGAAGCCGAACAAAATGCCAAATGCAAAGCCCAGAATATCTACGCCAATATCAGCGGAGAGCACATCAAGACCCACGAAAGCATCGGCAGGATATCGATCCCCGGTTCTCATACCAATGAACCGGGCGAGATTCTCCCCGAGCACGTGGAACAGGTTATCGAGGATGCCAAGAAAAGCTTGAAGATCCAAAAGGGGTTTGAACGCCTCCGGATCCTGCATGGCATCCCTCAGAGCTTTGAGATCGATGGACAGGGGGATATCCGCAATCCGGTCAATATGAATGGGTTCCATCTCACAGCCCATGTCCTCAGCGTTTTTGCCGATATCAATACCCTCCGCAACCTCACCAAATGCATCGAACTGGCGGGCTATCAGATCGAACCGGAGAACTTTATCCTCAACCATCTGGCTGTGGCTCAAGCCGTTCTGACCGATGACGAGAAAAACCTCGGCTGCCTGCTGATGGATTTTGGCGGTGGGACTTGTGATCTGGCTTTATACAACAAAGGTGCGATCCTGAAATTGATCGTGATTCCGATGGCAGGCAATGCCATTTCCCGCGATCTGGCGATCGGACTCAAGACCACCGTCGCCAATGCCGAATTGATCAAGAGTGAATATGGCGTGGCAATTGCCGACCGGACGGAGAAGGAAAAGGTCGTCAACGTTGATGGGATCAGCGGTAGAACCGGTGTGACCAAATCCCAGTACCTGATCAGTCAGATCATTCAGCACCGGTTGGATGACATTCTGGCGCTCTGCTACAACGAAGCGGTCACCATTGTCCCAACCGAATTGATCACTGCCGGCGTTGTGCTCACCGGTGGTATTGCCAATCTCAAAGAGATCGACAGCTTGATAGCAGAAACCTTCAATATGCCCGTCAAACCTGCCAAGCCGGATGTCAGTGGATTCAGCGGCTCCACTTTGCGCCTTGAGGATCATGCCTTTGCTACCGTGGTAGGCCTGCTCAGATTTGGCTTTGAGGCGGGTCAGAGCGGTAAAAGTTCCACGACCAGGATCAGAACCGGAACAAACATAAACTTAATCGAAAAGACCAAAAAATTCATAAAAGACATAGTATCATAGGGGGAATCATGATCGAATTCGACGAAAAACCAAGCATTATCGGAACCAACATCAAAGTGATCGGCATTGGCGGTGCTGGTGGCAACGCCGTGAACGCGATGATCAAGAATGAACTCACCGGAGTGGAGTTCATTGCTGCCAATACGGATATCAAAGACCTGCACAAATCCCGTGCCAAAATGAAACTACAACTCGGCAAACGCCTGACCCGCGGTTTGGGCTGTGGCGCTCTGCCGGAAAAAGGACGACTGGCGGCGGAAGAATCCAAAGATGAGATTAAAAGCCACCTTGAAGGAGCGGACATGGTCTTCGTTACCGCCGGGATGGGAGGCGGTACGGGAACCGGCGGAGCTCCGATCGTTGCCAAGATCGCCAAAGACCTGGGCATTCTCACCCTCGGGATCGTCAGCTTACCCTTCCATACCGAAGGTAAAAAACGCTCTGAAAATGCCGAGGAAGGCATCAGAAACCTCAGCGAAAATGTTGATACGCTTATCGTTATCCCAAACGAAAAACTCAAGGAGATCTACTCCGACCTGAGCATCCTTAACGCTTTCCGCATGGCGGACAACGTTCTCTATGACGCCGCCAAGGCAATTTCGGACATTATCAACATCAGCGGCTATATCAGCGTCGATTTTGCCGACGTGCAGACCGTCATGCAAAACATGGGATATGCCCTGATGGGTACCGGCACTGCCGAAGGAGAGAACCGATCAGTACTCGCTGCCCGGTCTGCCATTAAAAACCCGCTGCTCAGCGATATCGACCTCCAGGGATGCCAGTCCATGCTGATCAATGTCACCGGCGGAATGGACATGACCCTGGCGGAATTTGAAGAAGTCGCCCAGGTCATTATCAATGAAACCGGCACAACAGCCAATATCATCCAGGGTCTGGTGATCGATGAAAACATATCCGGCAAGATATCCGTCACCCTGATCGCGACCGGACTCAAAAGGAAAGACGGCGTCGAAATGATCACTCAGCCAACTTCCGCACCACCTCCCTTCCTTCCTGAATCCAATGATCTGGAAGATATCCAGAATATCTTCAAGAACATCGATATGAGCCATTCCGCAGCGACCGAAAAAACCGCTTTGACTAAGCCCACAAAGGACGCAAAGGAAATCCCCGGTCAAAGTACCATTTTTAACTTCAACCAAACAGACGTTCCTTCCTTCCTGAAGGCACTTGATTAGATTACACTCTCTACAAGCTGAACTCAAAGGTCGCTACCAATCCCCCGGTGGCGATCTTTTTTTTACCCATCACCACTGAGATCATGGATAGAACGCCAATGACCCAGAATGACACTGATGAGTGCAAGTCACGGATAGGTTGAGAGAGCGAGGAAGTTGGGATTGAAATGGTTAACCGAACTTGAGCTAAAAAA
>VGPI01000067.1 GCA_016875595.1 Candidatus Cloacimonadota bacterium | reverse complement strand
CCTTTACCTATCAATTGATCAGATCCTGTTACGACAGGGCATCAACCGATCGGGTGGCATTTACCGACGATGCCTCGGTAGTCGAGTTTTACGGTCATCCTGTTTACACCGTCAGCGATTCGGGAGTCAATATCAAGTTGACCACGGCAATTGATTTGGCGATCATGGAAGTTATGTTTACCTTATTTGATGAGGTCGATTCAAATGAAAACACCAGATAAAGGGAAAAAGATGCCACAGAGTTGTATAAGAACAGGTATTCGGAGAGCAGGTCTGGTTGTAAAGGCGTCTTTCCACAGCGCCCTTGCTGTGATTTTGAGGGGACTGGCAAGATTCCGGTGGAGGCTCCCCATTCCGGTATTGGGAATAGGTTGCGGGGTGCTTGGTTTGAGTATGCAGAAAGTAACGCTCAACCTGGGTAAATATGCCTCGGTGCTCTTAAAGGCACTGGAATATCGGGGTTATGATTCCACCGGCGCCATCTTTCAGGATGATCAGGCCAAGATCGCTCTGTTCAAGGACGTCGGAGCTCCCAGCACCTTAGTCAAGACCCTGGGGATCGAAAGCCAGGGCGGGCTGATGTTCTGTGGACAAGTGCGGTGGGCAACCTTTGGGTATGTGAACAAACTCAATGCCCAGCCGCATGAAGTGAAATGCAAACGACACATCTACGGCGCTCACAACGGTAATATCACCAATACCCGGGAACTGAAGCAATTCCTCCAGCAGGAAGGCCATGCGGTTGTTTCGGACAACGATGGCGAGATGCTGGTGCATACCATTGAACACTATTTCGACGTAGAGATGGACAAAACTGGAAATCCGGCCAGCCCGGAGGGCCGCAAAACAGCCATGCGGGCAGCCATCATCCAGGCGGCGGATAAAATGATCGGCTCCTATGCCGCCGTGGTGGTCGATCCCCTTACCCATACGATGTATGCCATCAAAGCCGGCAGCAGTTTATACTTTGGAATCGGGGAACTGGAGGGTCAGCGTTTTGCCCTGGCTTCCTCCGATCTGACCGCTGTCCTGCGGTACACGAAAACCCTGATCCCGTTCCGGGAAGGCGAGTTCATGGAATATTCCGCCACCAACCATCAGATCTATGCTCAAAGGTCCTTATGTTTCAAACGCCCCAGCCAGTCGGACGAAGTATATCAAGCCGGTGATCCCATCTTTGCCAAACCGGTCTATTCAAAGCTCCGGGCCGAGGATGTGGAACTGCTCCCGGAATACAACTACTTTATGGAGCAGGAGATCCATGCCCAGCCCGAATCAACCGGCAAACTGGTCAAGCTCTTCCAGGGCGGATCAAATACCGGAAAGCGCATGCAACTGCTATTGAAACAGCATGGTTTCGACCGCGAATTCACTCCTCAGATGCATTCAATCTTGCAGTCTGAGGATTATGAGCAGAAACTGGCATTATTCGATAAAATGGTCGAGACCGATGCGGTAACCCGGTTCTATCAAACCCTGCCTCAGTTTTACCGGGAGATCTATGACGAGACAGTGAAGGAGGACTTTGTCAAAAAGTACTTCTTCTCCAGCGAAAAGAACGTCTTCATCGATCTGCTGGGCAATACCTTCGACAAAAGACGCCTCCTGCTTGCCAAGGCTTTGGATTCGCTCGTTGAAGCGGAGGATGTGGCGGACTTTAACAGCGGGGTGGAGCGATTCCTGGAGAAGGTACGCAACACGATCAGCAATAACCGCAACGCCTATACGATTGCCTGTGGCACCTCCTTTCACGCCACCAAGGTGGCGGCTCAATTCTTCAATGAGATCGCCCGGGTGGAGATCATACCCATCCTGCCGGGTGACTTCCGGGGTGAATACTCCAATAGTATTAAAGACAATGACCTGATCATCGGGGTATCCCAAAGTGGCGAAACCAAGGATTTGATCGATATCTTCAATGATATCGACAAGATGAAACTCGACGTAAGCAAGGTGGTTTTGGTTAACAATATGAATTCCACATTGGGCCAGGAGAAGAGCGACGTTGCCATCCCCATCCTCTGCGGTCCGGAGATCGCCGTCCCTGCAACCAAGAGCTTTATGAACCAGATCACGCTGTTCTATTATCTGGCACTGAAAACCGCCGAGATGAAGCATGAACATCCCGAGCTGATGACCTCCGAAGCAGACCGGAAACACATCCATTCCGAGATGTTGAAACGCCGGTTCAAGCTGCTGTATGATGTCCCGTTGCTCCTCAAGGAGACCATCGAAAGCACCGGGGATATCATCGATAATGTCGCAGCCAAGGTGTATATGGAACCCTCGCTGCATATCCTCGCCACCAAGATCAGCGGGGTGGCAATGGAAGGCGCACTCAAGATCAGAGAGACCGTGCTCAATCATGCCGAAGGCAGGGAGGCAAGTGAATTTAAGCATGGTCCCAATACCATCCTCGGCAAAAACACAGTCTTCGGCTTCAAGCATGTCCGCAGTTTTGTCCGCAGCTTCAGTGACCTGATCGATCATATCGATGATCTGGCAACGGCGCGGAACATCCCTCACCAGGAAGTCAAGGAGATCTTCAAGGCATTGGGGGCTTTCATGTTTACCCGCAATCTGCCATTCAACCTGTCCGACGAAGGTACGCATCTCTTCAATGAAGTGGTCTCGGAACACGATTTCTTTGAGGCGCTTTACCGTAACTACCCATTGATCTATGTGACCGGCCCGGACGAACGGGACGTCAATCTGACCATTTCCCAGATCAATACGCATAAGATCAGGGGAGCCAATACTTTCGTCATCGCCGAGGAGAATGACAAACTGCTCAAAAACGCCAGCACCAATCCCAATGAAGACAGTTACTATGCTTGGGGCTATATCTTCCTGCCCAAGACCGGCGATACTCTGATGACCTGTTTCTCCGCCACAATCGTCCTGCAACTGCTGGCACTGAAGATGAGCGTCCGTAAACTGACCAAGCTCGACCGACTCAAAGCGCTCGATCACGGCGTCCATCCCGATGTCCCGAAGAATGTGTCCAAATCGATAACGGTGGATTGAGCAATGCGGGTTGGCTTTGGATATGACGTGCACCGGCTGGTCACCGGCCGACCGCTCATCCTGGGTGGCGTACATGTTCCTTTTCACAAGGGATTGCGAGGTCATTCCGATGCCGATGTCCTGATCCATAGCGTCATTGATGCGCTTTTAGGCGCGGCTGCCCTGGGAGATATTGGCACTCTCTTTCCGGATAACGACATTGCGTACAAGGATATCGACAGCCGTATCCTGCTCCGTAAGACGCTGGAACTCATCCAGTCCTCCGGTTACAAGGTGAGCAATATCGACACCACCATCTGTGCGCAGGCACCACGGTTACTCGCCTTTGTAAGTGAAATGAGAGCAAATCTGGCAGAGGATCTCCAGGTGGAGCTCAGCGCTGTTTCGGTCAAAGCCACCACCGAAGAAGGACTGGGATTTACCGGTAGCGGTGACGGCATCTCGGCCGATTGCATTGCGCTACTGATATAGATCTCAAAGAGAAAGCGCTCCAAAGAGGATCATGAAAGCGATCAGCATCATCGGTTATCACCACAGTGGCAAGACCACCACCGCCACTGCCCTGATCACCATGCTCTCCCAATTGGGATACCAGGTCGGCAGCATCAAGGACATCCACAATACGGCCTTCAGAGCCGACAATGAGGGCACAAACTCCTGGAGACACCGTCAAGCCGGTAGCAGGAGGGTCTTTGCCCGTGGGACAAAGGATACCGCTCTGTTCTTCGACCAATCTCTGTCCTTTGCAGACATGCTTGCTCATCTCAGCGGTGATTTCCTTATCATCGAGGGAATGAAAGACCTGTCCCTGCCCCAGATCCTCTGCATTACGCGGCAAAGCGACCTGAGAGGAGCTGAGGAAAAGAGCGCCGACGATGAGGGATTGCGCAGCGATCTGACCGTCGCTATCGTTGTCCATCCTGCGCTGTGCCAGGATGATCGGGTATTGCAGATGAGGTCCTGTGGTGACATCCCGGTCTTTCATCTGCCCCGGGATACCAAAGCCCTGCTGGCACTCGCGGTCGGCAAGAGCGTGGAACCATTGCCGATGGTCGATCCCGAGTGCTGCTGTGAGTGTGGCTTATCCTGTGAGGACATGATGCGGGCGATCATCTCCGGAACGCGCCAGCGTAACGAATGCCGCATGGACACATCGGGATCGCTGGGCATCAAAGTGAACGGCAAACCCCTGCCCATCGTGCCTTTCATCCAACGCCTGTTTCAAGACCAGATCGAGGCCTTCATCCGCAACCTGAAAGGCACTGAACAAGCTGACCGGATCGAGATCACCATCCGGAGAAAGGATGATTGATCCCTTCTTCGCCGGTCATGATCCCCAGCTTCGGCAGATCTGGCAGGCAGCAACCATCGGCATTGCCGGAGCGGGAGGATTGGGCAGCAATATCGCCATTTCTCTCACCCGCGCCGGGATCGGGAAGCTGGTCATAGCCGATTTTGACGTCGTCAGGCTCACCAATCTCAACCGCCAGCAGTTCTTCCGCGATCAGGTCGGGATGCCCAAGATCGCGGCTCTGGCTCAGAACCTCAGCCGGATCAGTCAACATACCTTATTGGAACCACATAACATACGCATCACACCCGACAACCTTGATGCCTTGTTTCGTCGGTGCGATATCCTGATCGAGGCATTTGACCTTGCCGATCAGAAGCAGATGCTGATCGAGGCATGGCAATCACGATATCCCGACCGTCCCATTATCGCCGCCTCCGGAGTGGCGGGCTTTGGTAACAATAACGCCCTCCGTCAGATCCAGTCAGGCAACCTCTATCTATTGGGGGATGGGGTCAGTGAACTTACTCCCGGGATCAGCCCCATCGCTCCCAAGGTGGCCGCGATTGCCAATATGCAGGCAAATCTATGCCTAGAACTCCTGGTTAATTGTCGGGACGTCTGGCCAAAGCGCCCCAGCGAAAATCATCAAGGCGTTGTAAAGGAGACCCAAGAGGATAAATGAACACCATCATCGTCAATGGCAACACCATGGACTGGGAAGACGGCATAACCGTCCGCACCCTGCTCGGCAAGATGAACTACAGCTTCCCGATGCTCATCGTCAAGATCAACGGCACTCTCATCCGGAAGGAGGAGTATGACCTCACCCTGATCCCCGTGGGTGCCAATGTCGCCATCATCCATTTGATCAGCGGAGGATAACCGCATGACACGCCGTTATGATCCGGTGATAGTGAACTCAAACAGGAGATTCCAATGAAGACCATATCGATCATACTGCTTTCCCTGTTACTTTTAACAGCCCTATGGGCGGAAGAGAATGAGTATCGCCCCAGCGATCAGAGTGTTCTCATCCTCCCCACGGCCTACACCATTCCCGCCGGAACGATTACTTTCACGGATTATGAGATCCTGATTCTGCATTTCACCTATAGTCCCATGGACCGTCTGCATCTTGGCTTGATGTTCCCCTTTCCGGCCGTGAAAGAGTTTGTGGATTACATTACTCCAGGTTTCAAGTACACCTACTTCATTAGCGAGACGCTAAACATGGCGGTCGGCGGCAGTTATACAAACTATTACAACGCTCATTCGCTCAACCACATCGTCAGTATTGGAAAGCCGGATAAGAGTGTGCACCTGATGCTCGGTTGGGCGGATGCCGATAACTCAAAAAGCAATCTGATCTTTGGCGTCGGGTATCGGGCTGCTCTCAAGCCCAGTACTTCATTCCTGGGCGAATTGATCACCACCCAAAGGATCCTGGAGAAAGACCCGGACGCCCTGCTCATGTTAGGTCTGCGTTTTCATGGCAAGAAGGTCAGTTGGGATCTGGGCGGCGCTCGTGCCATTGGAGAAACTGATTCTGAACTGTGGTTGATCCCCTTTCTCAAAACCACCGTCATCCTGAATTAGGTAGATAGGGCGCTGAGGGAAAGCGCCCCTATGCTTGGGCTTGGGGATAGGTCGCTGAAGGAAAGCGACCCTACGCTTGGGCTTGGGGATAGGGCGCTGAGGGAAAGCGCCCCTACGCTTGGGCTTGGGGATAGGTCGCTGAAGGAAAGCGACCCTACGTTTGGGCTTGGGGATAGGGCGCTGATCGGCACCATCCGTCATATGAGACGAGTAGAATATGAGCACCTGCTGCCGTTAGTCAGCAAGCCCTCCCGTTATATCGACAACGAGATCAATGCCGTTCACAGAGACCCCGCCGGCTACGAGGTAAAGGTCTGTCTGGCATTCCCGGACGTCTATGAGGTAGGTAGCTCTCATCTCGGCTTGAAGATACTATATTCCATCATCAACCGGCTGGATTATGCCATGGCAGACCGCACTTACCTGCCCTGGATCGATCTGATCGACCTGTTGCGAGATCAAAGCATCCCACTCTTTGCCCTCGAAAGCCGTCTGCCGCTCAAGGCATTTGACCTCATCGGCATCACTTTGCAGAGCGAATTGACTTTCTCCAATGTCCTCGAACTGATCGACCTGGCGGGGATACCGGTCAAAGCCAGCGAACGCAATGAAGATGATCCCCTCATCATTGCCGGTGGACCCTGCGCCTCCAACCCACTGCCTTTATCACTTTTCATCGATGCTTTCTTGGTCGGAGAGGGCGAGGAGGCGATCGTGGAGATCTGCCGGATCCTGCATCAGCACAAGACACGCTCAGAACGGCTTACAATGATCGCAGGACTTCAGGGGATGTATGTCCCCGCCATCCATGATACCAAGCGGCATCGTATCCTAATCCGTAAGTATAGCCGTTTCCATGCGATGAGCGATATTCACGCGCCGCAACTGCTGAGTTGGCAGCTTGCCACCCACAACCGTCACGTCTCCGAGATCATGCGCGGCTGTTCCCGTGGCTGCCGTTTCTGTCATGCCGGCTATTTCTATCGTCCGGTGCGGGAGCGCAGTATGGCAGACATCATCCGGCACATCATCTCCGAGACGCGTCAGAGCGGCTGGGATGAAGCGGGTTTGCTCTCCCTTTCCAGCAGTGATTACACCTGCATCAAACCATTGCTGCAATATCTTTTGGCACAGGTGAATTCGGACAAGACCCATGTGGCTCTCCCATCTTTGCGAGTGGATTCGCTGGATGATGAACTGGTCGGTCTGATCGGCAAACTCGGCCGCGAAGGCCTGACCATTGCTCCGGAAGCCGGTAGTCAGCGTCTGCGTGACATCATCAACAAGAACCTCAGCGAGTCAGAGATCATGCAGGCGGTGGAAACCGCCCTCAGACTCGGCTGGCAGAAGGTAAAGCTCTATTTCATGATCGGTTTGCCCTTTGAGACGGAAGCGGATATCGATGCGCTGATCGACCTGATCGACCGGATCAATCAGATCAGCCGCAAACGCCTCAAGCTCAATATCACCCTTTCACCCTTCGTCCCCAAACCCTTCACTCCTTTTCAGTGGTCACCCATGCTCCCCAAAGACCAGTTGCTGCGACGCATTCTGAGAGTAAAGACCCATTTCCAGCGGAACCGCAATATGCGCATCCGCTACCACACGATCGAGTCTTCCATGCTGGAAGCAGTCATCTCCCGAGGGAATGAACCCTGTGCCGCATGGATATATCAGGCATGGCAAGCCGGTGCCCGCTACGATGGCTGGCAGGAGTGTTTTGACTACCATATCTGGCAGAAGGCAGCGGAGGAAACGGGTCTGGATATCGATCGTGAACTCGGCTCCAGAGACCTCGCTACACCGAATGAGACCGGTTTTACTGATACTGCCGGTCCATCCGTAGGGGCGCTTTCCTTCAGCGCCCCAGCACCTCCGGTCGGTTGCATAAGCGCCACCGGTACACAATGCTGGGATGTCATTGATATCGGTATAACCCAGGATTTTCTCCGGTCTGAATACCGCAAGGCAGAACAAGCAGTCACCACTCCCGACTGTCGTGATGTTTGCCATCAATGCGGTGTTTGTCAGCCGGATATCCTGCCCGTGATAGCACCACCGTTATCACCATCCGGTCTCCCGACCTTACCTGCCAATTTCAGTTCCACCCCTGCATCCGGCGTTTCTCAACCCTACCGCTACCGCATTACTTATACCAAGACCGGTTTACTCCGATTTGTCTCTCATCTCGACTGGATGCGGATGATTTATCGCCTGATCGCTGCTTCCCATCTTGATGTCGTTTACACCCAGGGCTTCAGCCCCCACCCCCGGGTGAGCTTAGGTCCGCCTCTGGCAAATGGAGTGGAAGGCACCAATGAGTTCTTTGATCTTGAGCTCCATTCTCCCGCCCCCGGCAACCAGATCCTGGACTCATTCCAGCGTCATGGCATCAAGGGATTTGAGCCCTTTGCCTGTCAGCGGATACAGGGAAAAATACCCTTACCGGTAGCCGAAGAGATCCATTTGCCCATTCCCCCGGACAGGGTCAAGCAGGTCAGGGATCAAATAGCCCGGTTCCAGGCGGTGTCCTCCATCCCTTTTATCCGGCACAAAGCCAATGGAGACAAGACCTACGATCTCAAGCAAGTGGTTCATGCCTGTTCGCTTGTAAGTGATAAGGGCGCTGAGGGAAAGCGCTCCTGCGTTTATCAAGGTGCAGAGGGAAAGCACTCCAACGATGCCCAATTCTCTCTGATCAAGTCCCTGCAGAGCCCCGCCCTCTATGATGTCCTGCATGTTATCCTCGATCTGTCCCGGGAGGAGCTTTACCGTCTGCCGGTCACTCGCCGGCGCTTGCTCAATTCCCTGCCAGCCAGATAGTTTATCAGTACTTCACCGCTGATCACCTCATCCCGATCGCTGGATCGGGATGCTCCCAGGAGAATAATAATCCTTGACGGGTTTTATCTGTTCAAATTGGTGGGCGTTAGATTAAAAAACCAAAGGAGTACACCATGATCAAGATTCTTGTCATCCTGCTTGTTATCGCAACCATGCTGCTGATCAATGCCTGCGGCACTAAACCCGAGACAGTAGCCCGTAAATTTCTGGATGCCATGGAAAATGGCGATGGCGACACCATGAAAAAACTCTCCACTCCCGAATCTCACACCATTATCGGCTTGTTACCCATGCTGATGGGGCAAATGGGAGCAAACCCCAAATTTGAGGTCATCTCCACCGAAGTCGTCGATGACACTAATGCCACCGTCAAATACCGGATACTCGCCGAAGACAAATCAGAAGAAGATGACCTGAAACTGGTCAAGCGCGATGGCAAGTGGCTGGTTCACATCACTGCCAAGTAAAGGCAATATCCGCAAGATCGTCCGATACCTGACCCTGGTTTTTTTGACAGGTTTGATTGGGAGTGCCCGTCTCCAAACGGGAGGCACTCCCGGTGCTTTACACCCTATACCCGATGAATACAGGGTCGTCTGCGACACCTTACTGATCCAGGAGGGTGATGTCATTCTCCGCCGGGGCTGGGCTTTGGCGTCCGATCTCATCGCCAGGTTCTTTGGACACTCCAGCGGCATGTCGCATTGTGGGATCGTCGTCCATCATCAGTCACGCTGGCAGGTCATCCACACCATTTCCGGTTTGATCTCGGATCAAGATGGCATCCGGATCACTCCGCTGACCGACTTCATCCGGGAGGCAGCCGGTCACCAGATCACGGTAAAGCGACTCCGGGCGGACTTTGATAGTTTAGCGGTGAGATCGCACAGCTTCCGCTACCTGCAGATGGAGATCCCGTTCGATCATGCCTTCGATCTGGAGAATAACAGCCGGCTATATTGTACTGAATTGATCCGCGAGGTGTTCATTGCGGCGGGCTTGCCTGACTTTTTCCACTACGACAGCTTTGCCGGAAAACCCATTCTGGATTTTAGTACCTTTTTTGACCAAACTCTCTTTCTCACCGTTATCCAGACCGAACAAAAAGGCTCTCTTCCAAATTGAGTGGGTTATCTGGA
>VGPI01000066.1 GCA_016875595.1 Candidatus Cloacimonadota bacterium | reverse complement strand
GTGAATAAAGGTACTTATCTCTCATAGCGGTTTCCCTCATTCGCTTCGGAGATTACATCATTGCGATAATGCAGATGACTGCCCGGTGGGATGTTACAATTGCTTACGATACTATTGCCATCCAGATTACAATCAGTTCCGATCACGGCGTTATGGATCAGGCAGTTATGACCGATGAAGGTGTTTTGTCCGATCTGGCAACGTCCTTCCAGGATGCAGTTTGCTCCGATCTCCACATCCGTCCCGATCATCACGTCTTCACCAATGACCACCGAGGCAGGATTGTGGATCACCACTCCGTTGTTGAGCCAGTGCTTGCGAATGCTGTCATACAAGGCATCTTCCAGTTCAGCTAATTGTTCTTGTGAATTTACCCCGGATGCTTCCATCAGATCATCCAGGACGACCGATTCAACGACGCTTTCTCTATCATGCAATATCCTGATGACATCCGTGAGGTAATACTCCCGCTGTTCGTTGTCATTGCCGATGTTAGCCAGCGCTTCAAAGAGTGCGAAGGCATTGAAACAATAGATACCGGTATTGAATTCCCTGATCAGTCGCTGTTCCGGTGTGGCATCCTTATACTCCGTGATGCCGCAGATCATGCCACCGGCGTCCCTGATGATCCTGCCATACTTTCCGGCATCGTCCAGATAAGCAGTAAGAACCGTCGCCAGTGCCCCGGTAGCACCGTGCCTCCGGTACATATTAACCAGCGTCTCAGCTTTCAATAGCGGGACATCGCCACATAGAATAAAGATATCGCCCTGATAATCAATAAAATCCTGCTTCGCCATCTGCACGGCATGACCGGTGCCGAGCTGTTCACGTTGCTCGACGAAGGACAAACCAGCTCCGCTACGGTTACCTTCCTCTGACTTCAGACTTCGGACTATTGGGGTGGAGAATTCCGGTTCTCCACATTCGGACTTTGGACTTCGGATTAGCGATGTCATTACCTGATCCATCTGATAGCCCACAACGACGCATATCTTGCCACAGCCGGCTTTTTGGGCGGTCTGGACCACTCTTTGCAGCATGGTCTTACCCGCGATCGGGAAATTCACTTTGGCTCGATTGGATTTCATTCGGGTGCCCTTTCCGGCAGCCAGGATAATGGCAGCAATATCGGTCATCAGTCCTCTCCTTTTGGGGTGGAGAACTCCGGTTCTCCGCCAGTACTTTCAAATGTCTGATAAAGCTCTGCAATGCTCTGTTCCCAAAGCTGATGCACATGATCAGGGATGAGTTCGTTCAATAGTTGCAAGACGAAAAACCGACTCGGCAGCTCGGGATGAGGGATTTGCAAGTCCGGCTCATCGATGGTCAGATCATCCGCCAACAGGATGTCCAGATCGATAATTCTGGGTCCCCAGTGGATCTCTCGTGTCCTGCCCATCCGGTCTTCGATCTCCTGCAACAAATGCAATAAAGAACGGCAATTCAGATCGGTCTTGATCTCCATCACCTGATTCACGAATGGAGGTTGATCGATGTAGCCATAGGGCTCGGTCTCGATCCGGCTGGACAAGCGGAGCACTTTGATCCGATCCTCCGTCTGGATTCTCTGAATCGCCCGGTCAAGCTGCTGATAGGGATCATCCAGATTGGAACCGAGCCAGATATATGCGATCATGTCCTTTCCCTGGTCAATTCGATCTCCACCGAATGCAAGCTGCCCTGGATGGCGACCGAGGGTTTTTGGATCCGGATCTGCGCCATTTGGATCAAGTCAAATTCACTCAGCAAGCGATCGGCGATGATATTGGCGCAGTGCTCCAACAGGTGAAACTGCTCAGTTTCCATCACATCCCTGATCACGGCATAGACCTGAGTGTAATCTACCGTATCCTCCAGCCGATGGATCAGCTCATCCTTGGTATCGTCAGTGTATAAATCCACCGATACCACAAAGCGCTGCCCGAGTTTCCGCTCCTCATCAAACACCCCATGGTATCCGTAGAAGACCATCTCATTCAAACTGATTTTCATATTTTCCTACCTATTCTGGCGGTAAACTGCTTACCAATTTTCTTATCCAGACGCCAGATCACCACAAAACTGGGAATCATCAGTCCAAATCCGCCGAGTATGGCATACGACTCCCCGATCCAGGCCAGAGCAAGATAATAGCCCGCAAACAAACCCAGAACGGGCATCAGAAACACCAGCAACGATGCCAGAACCCGTGATTGGGGAGAGATAAGCAATTCCACCCGGTCACCAACTGCCAGGTTCTGATCCGTCTCAATCACCCAGGTCACTACCTTGTCTTTCCCGAAACACAAACCGCTGACAGAGCACGACTTGCATCCGCCTGAGCGTTCCATCTCCACTTTTACGCCGGTTGTGGTAATGGCGGTCACGGTCGCCACATCACAGGTGATCGGTTCATCCATGGTTCCCGCCTGATCTGTCATTCTTGACCCGCTCAATTATGGCGCTGGTGGACATTCCTGCTTTGAACATCAAGCTTTTTACCATCCCGCCATTGGCAATCACAATATCACTGCCGACAATGTTGTCCGCCGTCCAATCCCCGCCTTTGACCAAGACATCGGGTAGGGCGGCACGGATCAGTTCCAGAGGTGTATCATCTTCAAAAAGCGTCACATAATCCACCGATCCCAATGCCGCCAGCATGATCAAACGGTCATCCTGGGAAATGATGGGACGGCTTTCTCCTTTGAGCCGGCGGATTGAGGCATCGCTGTTCACGCCAACCACGAGGACATCGCCCAAGGCTTTGGCAGCTTCCAGATAGAGGGCATGTCCGCTGTGCAGGATGTCAAAGCAACCATTGGTAAAGACAATGCGTCTGCCCAGGGCTCGGTGCTGCTCCAAAGCGGTGATCAGCTCATTCAGCGTCTTGATCTTGGTGATGATCATGATATGATGCCTCTATTTCGCCGGGTGTAGCACTGGCGGTTCCATGTTTGGAACAGACGACTCCCGCGGCGTGGTTTGCCAGGATGGCTGCCTCCTTGATAGGCAGACCGCATACACTGGCTAAGGCGAGTACGCTGATCACTGTATCTCCCGCTCCGGATACGTCCCAGACCTCTTTGGCAAAAGCCGGGATCTCATGATGTCCTCCCTGTCCGTCAAAGATGCTCAAACCCTTGCTACCACGAGTGATCACGATATGCTCGGCTTTGATCCGGTCTTGTAACTGCCGGGCTGCCGCAACGAACTGCTCTTCGTTCTCGATGCTGAGGGCAAGGTTCTTTTCCAGTTCCAAAAGGTTGGGCTTGAAGATATACACGCCTTGATAGGCAAAGAAATTCTTGTGTTTGGGATCCACCGCCACCTGCTTCCCGAGCTCCCTGGCAGTCCTCAGGACAAATTCAATCAAATCTGCCGTGATCAGACCCTTATTGTAATCCTCAAAGATGATCCCGTCACAGGTGGGAATGTTCTCCTGTAAAAAACGGATGATACTGTCCGTGATATCCCTGCCGATCTCTTCCCGGGATTCATAATCGAGCCGCACCACCTGCTGGCTGGCTGCTCCGATCCGGGTTTTCAAAGTGGTAGGTCGATCAGGATCATAGAATAGACCCATGACAGATATTTCATCCGAAATGGCGCTTTCGGAAGACACCCCTGCGACCTGTAGGAGAGTTCTGATCGTCTCTCCATATCGGTCGGTTCCGGTCACGCCCACCAAAAGCGGAACGGCACCCAGGGCAGCCAGATTCAATGCCACATTGGCTGCACCGCCCAAGCGGTATTCTTCGCGTTTCACTTCGATGACCGGTACCGGTGCTTCCGGAGATAAGCGCTCCACCACGCCCCAGATGTATTGATCAAGCATCACATCACCAATGACGATGATCCGCTTGTTCCGAAATGCAGTGAGTAAATTGTGAATATCCATGTCCTATCCTATTGGTCGCTTTGGTAAAGCGACCCTACGACCTGATGCATTCGTGAAACTGATCAGCGCTGCTGGTGTCACGGATGGGATAATCGCCATTGAAACAGGCATAGCAATATTCGGTTCCATTGCCGACGCAATGCCGCAAGTCGTTGATATCAATGTGTTTGAGCGTGTCAACTCCCGTCCGTTGCCGGATCTCCTCCAGAGCAAAGCGGTTTGCCACCAGTTCTTCCCGGGTAGGAGTATCTATGCCATAGTAACAGGGATGGCACACCTGAGGCGAACCCAACCGCAGGTGGATCTCCTTGACGCCGCCCTTTTTGATCAGTTCCACGATCTGGCGGATGGTCGTGCCTCTGACGATCGAATCATCGATCAGCACGATCCTTTTGCCGGCAAAGAAATTGGGCAGCAGATTAAACTTCTGCCGGACACTTTCGTCCCGGATGGTTTGCAAGGGTTTGATAAAAGTCCTGCCCACATAATGATTCCGGATTAAGCCCAGGGAAAAGGGCAGCCCCTTTGCCTGAGCATAGCCCATGGCAATGAAATTGGATGAATCCGGCACCGGCATCACCAGATCCGCCTCCAGATCATTGTCCTGCTTGGCTAAGGCACGACCGATGGCTTCCCTTACTTCAAAGACATTTTCCCCAAAATGATGGCTGTCCGGCCTCGAAAAATAGATGTGTTCAAAGATGCAGTGACGGGTCTCTTGGGCTGTCCGGTAGAGATTGGGATCATTCTCGATGATCGTGACCCCATCGTTGTGGGCACGGATGATACCCGCCGGAGGTACTTCAAATCTTTGCTGGACCTCGAGGATATCCAAAGCACAGCTCTCACTGGCGACCACCACCACCCCACCGGCGTTCCTACCCCAGACCATGGGACGGATGGAATAGGGATCGCGGAACATATACAAGGCATCGCGGGTCGCCAAAACCGTGGAATAAGCGCCTTTGACCTCTTTCATCAGATGGCGGATGGCATCGATGATGCTCTGATCCCGGCTTTCCATTTCCCGCACGATGTATTTGACAATGAGTTCACCGTCGTTATCGCTATTGAAATAGACCCCGTCTGCTTCCATTTCTTCCCGGATCTGACGATAGTTGACGATATCCCCGTTGCTGGCAAGGGCATAACGCGGACCATACAAGGTCTCCACCAGATGGGGTTGGGAATTGAATTCCGTGGCACTGCCCTTGGTCGGATAACGGACATGACCGATGGCGATATTCCCTGGCAGATGGCTCAATGTATCGCTGTTGAACACCTCTTTGACCAAGCCCATTTTCTTGTGCAAGCGGATCACTTTGCCATCGCTGACCGCCATGCCACAGCTCTCCTGCCCACGATGCTGTTCGGTAAACATTGCCAGCGCTGCCATCTCAGCCGCCTGTGCCGAGCCAAAGATCCCGACGATTCCGCACATATCAGTTCTCTGCTTTTTTCTTTGGTCCGATCTTAATTTCCGTGCCTTCGATCAGACGGCCGATATTACTGCGGTGCTTGATGATGATCACCAATACGATGATCGTCACCAGAACCGCCTTGGGCATGTTTTCATAACTGCCGCAGCAGACCTCGCTCATATTGAGCGTGTAAAAGACCAGAGCCGATATCATTGAAGCCAGGGACACATAGCGCCAGACCAGGACCAGAGCGGTGAAGCAAAGGATGGAGATCAGAAAGGACAAGGGACTCAGGATCATAAAGACCCCCGCTGCCGTTGCCACTCCCTTGCCACCTTTGAATCCGAGAAAGACGGTGAATACGTGCCCCAGAATCACCACCATAGCCCCCAGAGCGATGATCCCCTGTTCACCCCGGAAAAAGTAGCGCATGAGTAAAACAGCGAGGCAGCCCTTGAGCATATCCAGGATCAGGACGATGATCCCCGCTTTCACGCCCATATGCCGAAGGGCATTGGTGGCGCCGATATTACCGCTGCCGCTTGTACGGATGTCCAGCCCAAAGAAGATCCTGCCCATGATATAACCCGTGGGAACGCTTCCGATCAGATAAACCGCCACCAGCATAATGATCCGCAGTATCATCTCATCTCCTCAGCCCGGCTTCATCCTCTGCCGACCTGCCCCGGAAGATCAGCTTCAAATTCACTCCACTGAAGGCAAACATCTCCCGGATCTGGTTGTGGATATAACGGCGATAATTCTCGGTGATCAACGCCGGTTGATTACAGATGAAGACAAAGGTGGGCGGATTGACCGCTGCCTGCGTGACGTAATAGATCTTGATATGTTTACCCGTTGGATGCGTAGGCGGACGGTGATCGATTACCTGTCCCATAAACCGGTTCAATTCCGAGGTCGGGATCCGGCGGCTGCGTTCCGCTTCGATCTTTTGCACCGATTCCATGATCCGGTTCAAACGCTGACCCGTCTTCGCAGAGACAAAATGCACCGGGGCAAACTGCATGAAAGGCATCTGGAGGTGCAGGTCTTTGATGAATTTGCCGGTCGTGCCGGTCTCTTTGGTGACCAGATCCCACTTGTTGAATACGATCATGATATCCTTGTGATGCCTCACGGCAAAGGAGGCGATCCTGATGTCCTGCACGCTCACCGGTTCATCGGCTGCCAGGATCAGGATCACAATATCGGAGCGCTGGACGGCATCGATCGTGCGCATCGAACTGAAATACTCCACTCCGTAATTAATCCGCGCCTTACGTCTCAGTCCGGCAGTATCGATCAGCATATATTCCTGTTGGTAATAGCGAAACACGGTGTCGATCGCATCCCGCGTCGTGCCGGGAATATCGGTCACGATCAATTGATCCGATCCCAGCAAGCGGTTGATGATCGACGACTTGCCCACATTGGGCTTGCCCACCACCGCCAGGCGCGTGATCTGCACCGGCTGATCATCGATGGCTGCCATCGTCTCGGGGATCATCAGCAGCAGCTCATCCAGAAAGTTACCCATATTCCTGCCGGCATTGGCAGCGATCGGGAAAGCATCGCCAAAGCCCAACTGCAAAAACTCAAACAGCTCAAATTCATACTTCTCGTTATCGGTCTTGTTGGCGACCAGCATCACCTTGTCCCGGTGCGGATAGAGGATGCGGGCGATCTGGAGGTCGATGTCCGTCGCTCCGGTCTGCGCATCCACCAAAAAGATGATGGCATCCGATTCATCGATGGCAAGCTCCGCCTGATGACGCACCATCCGGTCGATCGGCTCATTGGAATCAAAGATGATCCCACCCGTGTCCACCAGCTTGAAGATCCGGCCATTCCATTCCACATCCTGATATTTACGGTCACGCGTCACCCCCGGCTCATAATCCACTATAGCCGTACGTGTCCCGCTCAACCGGTTGAACAGGGTTGATTTGCCCACATTCGGACGACCCACGATCGATACGATGTATTTTCTCATATTTACTCTGTTTTCTATTATGTTATGCCAGTCTTTCCAAAGTGGTCATTTTGTCAATAGCCATGTTCTCCCCGCTATCAAAATCCATAGCCGAATGATATCCACCTCAAACCGGGTTACATACTCTATAGGTAGACAAATTTCCCAACTGTGGACAAAATGCCTCCAAACCATGATCTGGAACAGGTTACCCGGGAGGATCTGCCTACCCACCCTTGGTCGGTAAAAACAACCATCCAATTGGAGCGTGATAATAAGCACCAATCCTTTGGAGCGTCCCAATGAGGAGCTTAGACACCGTGAGAAATGCATCCGAATATTCCCCCATGAAGGTAGCTGTGCACGTATGATCGGAGCTGTCCTGCAAGGATATTCAGAAGACTGGACAAGTGGAAAGTTATATCTTTCAGAATCACTGGAAAGGATCAGAGATCACCGGAAGAAACCCACAGCATACGAGTCGACGCGCAAAGAGGTCATTCTGAAAATAGTTCTTGACTCCGAAACAAAGATGAAAATCAGTGCAGTTTATCGTGTGACCATATATGGAGCTATGAACGAGGATAACAAGAATGTTCTCGAATAACCTTAGAAATAATGATCTGTATCTTACACCAACATTGGGGACTCAATTAGAGCTTAGCCAGATTCTTAGAGCTCAAACCCTAAACTACCTTAGGATTACCAAGATGAAACTGGGCTTATTAGTAAACTTCTGTTCATATCCCAAAGTCCAGATAGAGAGACTTACATTATGTCTTTCGTGCTTTTCGTGGTTAAATAAAAGGAGATTTTGATGCCCACAACAGAACAACTTCGCAGTAAACTGATAAATAAACTCAAAGAGCTGTTCCAACTAAATCAACCTGATCTGGATTTCGGCTTTTACCGGATTATGCATGCCAAATCTGAACAGGTCAGCAGTTTCATCGAAAATGACCTCTTACAGGTAATCCAGGATACCTTTGGAAAAGTGGATGAAACCAAGAAAGAGAAGTTAAAACAAGAACTGGACAATGCCATCCAGACCGCCATAGATTTCGGAGCACCAGACCCGGAAGCTACACCCAAGGTAATTGAAGCCCGTGCCAGATATGAAGCTATCAAAGATAGTGCCAGTTCCGAAGCCGAGATATATGATCACCTGTACCGTTTTTTTGAACGCTATTACGATGAAGGAGACTTTATCTCCAGACGTTACTATACCAGAGAAACACCGGGAAAAGCTGCACCTTTTTCCATACCTTTTAACGGAGAAGAAGTAAAGCTGCATTGGGCAAATGCAGACCAATACTACATCAAAACCACAGAGTATTTTACCAACTACTCAGTCAATCTAACCGAAGCTATTAAGGGTTTCAAAGAGAGCAAAAAACGCAATGATGAAGAAATTGACCTTGATGACGGTAGTGTACCAGAGGGCTTAAAGCTCCACTTCCGCATTATAGATGCCACCGAGGGAGATCATGCCAATGTGAAAGCCTCAGACACCACCAAACGCTACTTCCTCATCCATAAAGCCAATCCGGTAGAACTAAACGACCAGAAAGAACTGATCATTAACTTTGAATACCGACCAGACCAAGCAGGAGCCAAGCAGGATACCCTGAATAAGGACGCCTTATCGTCTATCATTAATGCTCTCAAGAAAGAGCCAGCAATGGCTGCATATTACAAGTATCTATCCACCGGCACTCCCACGGATAAAGATAAAGACCGAATCCTACTGACCAAGTACATAAATCAATATACAGCCCGTAATACGATGGACTATTTCATCCATAAAAACCTGGGTGCTTTCCTCAAGCGAGAGCTGGATTTCTATATCAAAAACGAGATTATGCGCCTGGATGATATCGAAAACGCCGAGGTTCCCAAGGTGGAAGACTACCTCGCCAAGATTAAAGTCCTGAGAAAAATCGCCATCAAACTAATTGAGTTTATGGCACAGCTTGAGGACTTCCAAAAGAAGCTCTGGCTCAAAAAGAAGTTCGTGGTTGAGACAAACTACTGCATTACCCTCGACCGAGTGCCTGAAGAGCTTTATCCCCAAATCATAGCCAATAAAGAGCAGATAGATGAATGGATCAAGCTATATGCTATTGATGAGATCGAAGGTGATTCCACTTGCCCGGCATATACCAATCCTCTCACCCTGAACTTCCTCAAGGTTAACGACAAGCTGATGCTGGATACTCGCTTCTTTGATGAGGTTTTTAAAGCCAAGCTGCTTAGTTCAATTCAAGGTTTTGATGAGCATTGTGATGGGCTGCTTATTCATAGCGAGAATTATCAGGCGTTGAACTTATTACAAGAGAGATATCGAGAGCAGGTTAAATGTGTGTATATTGATCCACCATACAATGCCAATTCATCTGAAATAGCATATAAAAACTCATTCAAGCATGCTAGTTGGATATCGCTTATAGAGAATAGATTAGATTTAAGCAAAACTATCCTCAGTAAGGATTTTGTACACGTAATCGCAATTGACGAAGTTGAACAAGAAGTGCTTGGACAGCTACTTTCATTGTCATTTGAAGATTGCATAAAAAACTGCATAACAGTCGTACATAATGCAACAGGGCAACAGGGAACTAACTTCTCATATACTCATGAATATGCATACTTCGTTTTTCCTGATGGTGGTAGTTTTATTGGTCTTGAAAACAGAGAAGAAAACCCTGATGTTCG
>VGPI01000065.1 GCA_016875595.1 Candidatus Cloacimonadota bacterium | reverse complement strand
GATGGTGAGCTCTCCAAGTTTTCCTCCGCCCAAGCCCAGTCCCTGTCTGAAATTGAGCAATCCCTCGAGACCCATGATCTGGGTGACGATGATCGCAGCATCATCGAAATGCATCTCATGATCGTCAATGATCCCGATATCACCGCCGGCATCGGGCAACTGATCAGGGATGAACGGCTTAGCGCCGAGTATGCCGTACATACTTTTTTCCAGAACATCATTATGCGCTTTGAGAGGATGGAGAATGATTTCTATGCCCAACGCCTGGCTGATTACAAGGACGTAGCCCAGCGGTTGGTCTCCCGGATCACCGGAGAAGATCCTTGGGGCGGGCTCAATATCTCACATGATGCGATCATAATTATCCCGGAGATGACGCCCAGTCATGTTACCGCGCTGGCTCGCCTGGGTATAAAGGCATATTGTTCTGAAAAAGGCAGTTACAATTCTCACAGTTCCATTCTGAGCCGGGCGCTCAACCTTACCGCTCTCTTCAATGTCCAGGAGCTGTCCAAGTATGTCCCGGATGGCAGAACGGCCATTCTGGATGGCATAGACGGCAGATTGATCATCGATCCTGATGACGAGACCCTGCAACAGTACAACCAATTGATCGATAAATACCAAGCGGATTTTACCCATCTGGATAAGATCGGAAACACACCGGCTGAGACCAAAAACGGAATCCGGATCAAGCTCTCCGCCAACCTCGAACTGCCGCAGGAATTGGATATCCTGTTAAAAAACAACCCGGATGGGATCGGTCTGTTTCGCAGTGAATTCCTTTACCTCAGCCGCAATTCCCTGCCGACCGAGAAAGAGCAAACGGAGATCTATCGTAAAGTATTGCATGCTTTTGCGGATCAAACAGTGACGATCCGCACCTTCGATCTGGGCGGGGATAAACTGACCCACCTCATCCCCTCCTCCACCGACGAAAACCCCTATCTGGGCTGCCGGGGCATCCGCTTTTCCTTTGAACAGGTGCACCTCTTCAAAACCCAGATCCGGGCGATCCTGCGTGCCTCAATCAGTGGCAATGCCCGGATCATGTTCCCCATGGTCATCGACCAGCACGATTTTGACCGAGCCCGTCAGATCGTCCGGCAGTGCATGGATGAGCTTGACCGGGAAGGCATTCCCTTTGACCGCTCCATCCCGCTCGGGGTCATGATCGAGATCCCTTCCGCCGCTCTTTGTGCCGATCATTTAGCCCGGCACTGTGATTTTTTCAGCATTGGAACCAATGACCTCGTGCAATACACGCTGGCCGTGGACAGGAACAACGAGAAACTCGATAATTATTACGTCCAGCACCACCCCGCCGTGCTTAATCTGATCCGGATGACAGTCCACAGCGCCCGGACCGCCGGAATTCCCGTATCCATCTGTGGTGAAATGGCTTCGATCAGTGAGTATGTACCTCTGCTGATCGGCTTGGGAGTCACCGACCTGAGCGTCAATCCCAACCGGATCCCTACTATCAAGTCGATTATCAGTAAATGCGACGCCAAGCTGATGGACACCATCGCTGCCATTCCTCGGTTTGAAACCGTCAAACAGACCGAAAAACTCATCTACACCACTCTCAAACGATACTATGAGTGATCTGATCCCGGATCCTCTCCCTGTGATCCACGTGCTTCGTTCCCATACCTTTGCCGTGGGTTCGCTTCGAGTTCGCCTCGAGATTCCCTCGAGACTCGAGGGAATCTCGAGGCGAACCTGACTCGAAAGTAAGTTAATCCATAAAGAAACAGACAATATGTGTGACAGCTATCACCACTGAAGGAGATCGACCATGCTCAGATTTGATCATCAGAACCTGTTATACTCGCCAATGATCCGGTGCGGGATCAGCAAGGAACTGGTTGAAAACTTGATGCCCGCCGTAATCAATGCGCATCAGGATATTGCCCACGACCGCAGCAGAGACATTCTCGGCTTCTATGACCTGCCGGAGCAGGATATCAGACCGATCACCGATTTTAGCAGCCGTCTGGATGCCCGCTTCGACACGATGGTTGTGCTCGGGATCGGCGGTTCGGCACTGGGCAACAAAGCGCTGTTTTCCGCCTTGCGGACGGAAGGTCAGCTACCTCGTAAGGTTTTGGTCTATGACAATGTAGATCCCGTCTTTCTGACCGAGATCCTCGATGCCATCGATCTTGACCGCACTATCTTTAATGTCATCACCAAAAGCGGTACGACCGCCGAAACGATGGCGGCTTATATGATCGTTGCCGACCTGTTGCGTCGCCGTTATCCGGTTGACTATGCCCGCAGATTGATCGTGACCACGGACAAGGAAAAGGGGTTTTTACGCCAAGTCATCGCTCAGGAGGGCTATCCGTCGTTTGTCGTTCCGGATAACGTGGGTGGCAGGTTCTCCGTTTTGACCGACGTCGGGCTGGTTTCATCGGCGTTTGCCGGCATTGATTGTGCTGCGCTTTTAGCCGGTGCGGGATCGATGCGGGATCGTTGCCGGGATACCGAGATCTGGAGTAACCCCGCCTATTTGAATGGCTTACTGCATTATCTGTATATGCGCGCCGGTAAAAACATCTCGGTGATGATGCCCTATTGCAATGCCCTGTATGACTTTGCTGACTGGTATCGGCAGCTCTGGGCGGAAAGTTTGGGCAAGCGCTATGACCGGCAGGGTCGGGAGATATTCGTCGGTCAAACCCCGGTTAAAGCGCTGGGAACCACCGATCAGCACTCACAGATCCAGCTTTATGCCGAAGGACCCAATGACAAAGTGGTCACGTTCCTGACGGTCAATCACTTCTCCCATGACCACATCATCCCCGACCTGCATCCCGAGCGTGAGGAGGTCAATTACCTGGGTGGCAAAAGATTAAGCGAATTGCTGAACGTGGAACGCACCGCCACTGAGATCGCTCTGACCAAAGCCGGCAGACCCAATGCCAACCTGGTCTTTGACCGCCTGGACGCCTTTTCCATCGGTGAATTTATCATGCTCTACGAGATCCAGACCGTCTTCACCGGTAAATTGCTCAATATCAATCCCCTGGATCAGCCGGGCGTGGAAGCCGGCAAGATCGCCACTTATGCCATGATGGGAAAACCCGGCTTTGAAGAGGAACTTGCCGGGATCAGGCGTTACCTGTCCGAAAGAAATCAGTTGACAGATTAAGCGCCTCAAAAAGTTTGAATTCCTCCAGACGGGAGGATTAGTCCTAATTGGTAAGGCAGCGGTCTTGAAAACCGCCGGGTTCTGCCCATGGGGGTTCGAATCCCTCATCCTCCGCCAATGCATAGAGTGATGTTACGTGATATAATGCCGGGAGAGGTGGCCGAGCCGGTTGAAGGCGCACGCCTGCTAAGCGTGTGTAGGTCAAAAGCCTACCGAGGGTTCGAATCCCTCCCTCTCCGCCACGCATTGGGCTGTCGCCAAGTGGTAAGGCAGCGGGTTTTGGTCCCGCCATCCGGGGGTTCGAATCCTCCCAGCCCAGCCATATCTTACCTTGGGATGTCGTCTAACGGTAGGACAGCGGACTCTGGATCCGTACGTAGGGGTTCAAATCCTCTCATCCCAGCCAGATTTACCCTCGCTTTCAGATCATGAAGGCGGGGGTTTTTCTTTTTATGGCAGACCGATCGGATACTCCTGACCAGTCATAAAGGTGGTGGGATATTGCTCGTTGCCCTTGTATTGTCTGGATAACTGAGGGACGCGGAAATCGAGATAACTCTTTATGGTGTTGTTGGTTATCTGCTGGTCTGAATTGACTGCCAAGCCCGAGAATGCCTCAATCAGGGAATAGGTGAAGATCCCATGCCCCAGATCCTTAAATTCGGATGCCAGCTGGTCGGAGGTTGTGGAAGCAAAGACATTGATGCCAGTGGAACGGCTGAGTTTTGCCAGAGCATTTTCTTCGGCAGCGCCGCGGGCAGCAAAGTTCAATGCAAAAGCTCCGGCATTGCAGGCATCGATGAAGAGCATCTGCTTGTTTGCCCTGATCAAACGCAGTTTCTCCCGCAGTTCCCGGTCGGAGATGCCATCCTGACGGCATTGTGCCAGATCGGTCATTTGCCGGACATCATACAGCACCAGGAAGAATCCGTTGTTTCCCCCTTCTTCGGACAATGCGATTCCATGACCGGCATAATAGAAGACAAACATATCCTCCACTCTCAGCTTACTTGCGATCTCATCCAGCTTGTTGATGATATTGGCTTTGGTCGCCTGCTCATCGGTGAGGGTCGAGATCTCGATGTTGTCAAAAACCCTGCTGGTGGGGACTCTTAGGGCTTGGACGAAGCCATTGCAGTCCGCCACGGCATATTGGAGGTTATATCTGTTGTTCCGGTAGTTGTTTATGCCGACTGCCAGAATATAAACATCCGGTCTGATCATAACCGGAGGAGTATAACCAACGATCATCACCGCCGGATCGCTCTGGCTCATATCCCTGAATTGCAAGGAGTTATCCCAGCTGCTCGACATGATGGTCTGGCTATTGTCAGTAAACCGGATCACAATCACCCGATCATTATGTTTGTAAGTCCAGGATCTCTTGTAAGTGGTACTATCCCAGATGATTACCGTCCCGCCCTCGTCGCCAGAGGCAAAGTACTTGCCATCTGTCGAATAGGAGATGCACTCTACTTTATCCAGGTGTTCATCCAATACCCTGACCTGTTTCCCATTGTGCAGATCCCAGACGATCACCTGCTTGTCATACCCGCTGGAAACGGCATATCTGCCATCCGGAGAGACCGCCAGTGCCTGCACCATATCATGATGCCCGGCGAATGTCTTCAATTCCTCGCCCGTACTGACATCCCACATCTTGATCGTCTCATCTCCGCTGCCCGACAGAGCATACTTGCCATCGGGAGTGAAGGTGACAGCTAAAACCTGATGCGTATGCCCATAAAACACCCGCTGTACATGACCAGTAGTAACATCCCACAAACGCATCGTCCCATCGGCTGCGCCCGAAAGAACATGCCTGCTATCAGGAGAATAACAGACCGACCACACCCATCCCTCATGCCCGGATAAAGTCTTTATCTCCCTGCCGGTCTCGATATCCCAGATCTTGATCAGCTTGTCCCACCCACAGGAGACCAGACGCTTGCCATCAGGTGAAACCGCGATTGATGGGATTACATCGTTGTGCCCCAACTGGGCAAACACCTCCACATCACTCGCCCCTAAAACCATGCCGATTGCAATCGCCAACAATATCAATATCAATTTTCTGACCATAATCTCGCTCCACGACTCGATATTGGGGGCACACGACAACATAACTGATAGACTGTCAAGATTTATTTATGTCCGTTTTGCGCAGGCGTCACAGCTCAATGGTGACAGGAAAGACCAATCGGGAGGAGCCCTTATTCGCTGAATGCTCCGATCAGGATTTGTTTCAGCTTATCTGTCATTTCCTGCTCTCTCACCCATGACAGGAAGCTCTGCCGTAGCAAAGAGATCGGATAACAGGCGGTATAAAAGCACTTATAGTCCGACGTCGAGGAAGACCTTTGGTACTCCTTCCGGTAATCTGCATTCTGCAAAGAAAGCCGGGGCATGAATCTCTCGATGAGCTGTTCCGTTTCAGCCCGGAATTCAGTTCTTTCCGCTTGATTCATCCGCAGTTCACTGACGGTTTGCAGATAACTCCTGATTTCCTTGAACAATTCCTGGCTCGCCGTTCTACGGGCGGCTTCCTCCGCTCTTATGTAATCAGCTCTAATGCTGATAGCTCTGCCCCTGACGAACGCCGGATCATGATTTACGAACCACTCCGGTTGAGATACTGGAAACAATGGTTCTATGGTGGTTTCCTGGATTCTGCTGTCCGGTTTGCCCTGGTTAGATGCACATGCTGAAAGTATCAGCATCAGTACGATCACACCTGTCATTATCTTGTTCATTTATCCTCCTCTTGAACCTCTTCTACTCTGCGTAGCCCCGTATGCGTTTTAGGATACCGCTCTGGATCGTAGGCGGGGTGATCTCGTATTGCTTAAATTCCAGCGTATATAGCGCCCGTCCCTGACTGATGGATCTGATGCGGGTGGCATAACCGAACAATTCACTGAGCGGCACGTCCGCCACAATCTCCTGCAAGTATTCCGTATGTCGGCGCAGGATATCGATCTTACCCCGCTTGGAATTGATATCGGAGATGATATCGCCCACGAAGTCATCCGGGCAGAGCACACTGAGCAACATGATCGGTTCCATGATCACCGGTTCGGCAGAACGCAATGCCTTGCATACCGCCATGGAGGTGGCAATGCGGAAAGCGGTCTCATTGGAATCCACCGGATTGAACGAACCGCTGACCAGTTCGATACCGATCCGCTCGCAAGCGCCATTGATCAACGGACCGTCGTTCAGTGCATTCAACGCCGCTTCCTCGATCGCCTTCCACCACACCTGGGGGATCATTTCCGGCGTGATCCGGTTCACAAAGAGATTCTTCTCCCCCTCCGGCACTTGTTCCGGAGTCAGAGGATGGATCCGGATCCTGACCTGCGCATAGTTCCCCTTGCCACTCACATCCCGCTGGAAGGTCTCTTCCATCTCCACCGTTTTGGTGATGGTTTCCTTGTATGACACCTGCGGATTGCCGACATTGGCATTGACGCCAAATTCCCGTCGCAGCCGGTCAACGATGATATCCAGATGCAGCTCGCCCATCCCGGAGATGAGCATCTGTCCGGTTTCCTTGTCATTATGGACGTGGAAGGTCGGATCTTCGTCCTCCAGCCGTGCCAGCGCTTCATTGAGCAGATCCTGATCGGCTTTGGTCTTGGGTTCGATAGCGATGGATATCACTGAATCCGGAAAGTGCATCCGGGACAGGATCACGTCAACATTGCCATCGGTGATCGTATCGCCGGTACTGAGGAACTTCGGACCCACCAGTACACCAATATCACCGGCTTTGATAGCGTCCAGATCGTTCTTGCGGTTGGACATCATCTGCAGGATCCGCGTGATGCGTTCCCGCTTGCCGTTCGTCCGGTTGATAAAGGTGTCACCCTTGCTGAGCGCGCCGGAATAGACCCGGATGTAGATCAGCTTGCCCAAATGCTTGTCAATCTGTACCTTGAATGCCAGCGCTACCAGGGATTCACGGACATCGTTTCGGATCTCGATGGGCTCGTGCGTTTCCGGCTCAAATGCCTGGGTGGTCGGTAAATCCACCGGCGAGGGCAGATAATCGCTGATCCCGTCCAATAGTAGCTGAACCCCCCGATTCTTGAGCGAACTGCCGCAGAGGATGGGAACGATCCGGTTTGCCAGAGTCCCCTTGCGCAAAGCGGAACGCAGCATTGCCGGGCTTACCTCGATCCCGTCCAGATAACGCACCAGCAGCTCATCGTCAAATTCCGATGCCGCTTCTAAAAGTTGTTCCCGTGCCGCATCCACCGCATCCATCATCTTGTCCGGGATCGGCGATGTATCCGTCTTCAGCCCCTTGGTCAGCGGATCAAAGTGCCAGGCGGACATCGTGATCAGATCGATCACGCCCTCAAAGCCGTCCTCCCTGCCAATGGGGATATTGATCGGCACCGCCCTGGTCGCAAAGCGCTCGTTGATCATCTGAACCACCCGCTCAAAATCAGCACCGTTGCGATCCATCTTGTTGATATAAGCCAGCCGGGGAATATGATAACGGTCGGCCTGATGCCACACCGTCTCGGATTGGGGTTCTACTCCGCCTACGGCACAGAATACGCCCACCGCTCCATCCAGGACGCGCAAAGAACGTTCCACCTCAGCAGTGAAATCCACATGCCCGGGAGTGTCTATGATATTGATCTGATTGTCTTTCCACCAACAGCTCACGGTGGCGGATGTGATGGTTATGCCCCGTTCACGCTCCTGATCCATCCAGTCCGTAAACGTATTGCCATCATGGACTTCGCCCATCTTGTGCAAAAACCCGGTGTAAAAGAGTATCCGCTCGGTTGTGGTCGTCTTGCCCGCATCAATGTGGGCAATGATGCCGATATTCCGTATTCTTGCCGGGTCATTGTCATTTCCGCTTTTCATTGTTTTTCCAGTTCTTCATCGTATCCTATCGATAATGTAAGACCAGAAAAGCGAGTGCGGTTTATTTGTCCACTAAAAAAAGGTGAGAAGGAGATGCTATACCTGCCATAGGGGATTTGACCGTAGTGTGTGGATGCGGAACTAAACAAGTGGAAACGGGGCAGAAACCCAGTATGATGACAAGCTGCGCTTATGTAACTGACAAGCTGCGCTTATGTAACAGAAAAGTTGTGCTTATATAGCTGACAAGCTGCGCTAATGCAACAGAAAAGTTGTGCTTATATAGCCGACAAGCTGCGTTTATGTAACAGAAAAGTTGTGCTTATATTGCCGACAAGCTGCGTTTATGTAACAGATCAGGTACTGATGTAGGGGCGCTTTCCCTCAGCGCCCCAAGCGGTGAACAATCAATGGTGGCATTGCGAATTAGGTCGCTGAAGGAGAACGAACAGAATGGGCTGCCGAAATCCGTTCAGCTGAGGTGGCAAAGCTGTCTTTGGTTATAGCCTGCGGCCTTTGTGGCATACTGTTTTTACCTCCCCTCTTACCACCGCTCGATTGTTTATCCACGCTGTTTGAATAACAATATCAGAGAGAGCTTCATAGAAGTTTCAAGAGGAGTTTCAAAGAGAGTTTCAAGGAGGGTTTCAAGAGGTGAATACCAGAGAGCTTCAGAAAGAAAACCTCCGATCGAGGACATCATAATGAGCTTCAGAAAGAAAACCCCCGAAAGAGAGCTTCAGAAAGTAAGCTATAGATAACATGGCAGAAAGATAGGATCAGAATGAGAATACCGTTCTTGCCGGGCCGGTTGGGTCAGGTTTGGTCGCCATTTTTCTCCTCCTCCTTGCTTGATTACCTTAGTATAACCTTAGTATAACCTTACAACCGTAAGGTTATACTAAGGTTATACTAAGGTAATCAAGCAAGGAGGAGGAGGGGATGGTATTTCCTGGTTTTAGTTGACAACTAAAGTGAGGAAAATAAGATGAAACGCGATGCAAAGAAATTAGTTAGGTACACAAACAGCTTTAGGAACTTTATAGTATATGCAGTTGTGCGAGATGGACTGAGTATTGCCCCTGTTTGTGCCCATCATGGCATCGATGAGATGTACTGGTATTTCCTGATCATAACTTTCAACCAGGATCAACCAGATTCAGGAAACTCCGGAGAACTTACTCGTAGCGAAGGGCGTCGATCAGGTTCAGGTTGGCGGCTTTGCGGGCGGGATACCAGCCAAAAAAGATGCCAATGGCGCAGGAGAATCCGACGGAGAGCGCGACCGACCAGGGGGTGACGGCAATATTCCATTGCATGGACTGGCTGATGATCCGAGCGGCAAAGAAACCGAGACCAATGCCCAGCAATCCACCCAGGAAGCTGATGACGACGGCTTCGATGATGAACTGGAGGAGGACGTCGCGCTTTTCCGCGCCCACTGCCATGCGGATACCGATCTCTTTGATGCGTTCAGTGACCGAGACGAGCATGATGTTCATGATTCCGATCCCGCCGACCAGCAGTGAAATACTGGCAATGCTGGCGAGCAGGATGGTCATGGTATTGGACACGCCTTCCGCGGTCTGGGCGAGATCGGACTGGGTACGGACGAAGAATTCCTCGCTGGTGGTGCCACGGTGGCGGGACTGGAGGAGATTGAGGATCTCTTGCTGGACGAGGTGGATACGGTCACGCGATTCAGCGGAGACGAGCACCATCATCTGTCTCCAGCGTTGTCCCAGCAGGCGTTGATAGACCGTGGTGTAAGGTGCCAGAACGATATCGTCCTGATCCTGCCCCATCACGTTCTGTCCCTTGGGTTGGAGGACGCCGACCACGCGGAAGGGGATATTGCGGATACGGAGGGTTTTATCGATCGGATCTTCGTTGCCAAAAAGATTGGAAGCCACCGTCTGTCCGATCAGGCAGACCTTGGTTGCGGAGCGGACATCGGAGTCATAGAACAGGTTGCCCTGTGCGGGCATCATAT
>VGPI01000064.1 GCA_016875595.1 Candidatus Cloacimonadota bacterium | reverse complement strand
CAGGATAACTTGGAAGGTGTTTTCCGAGCTGCCATTAGCACCGCTTTTCATATTATACCATTCGACGATGAAACGGCTGTTGGGACGGTCGAAATAATAGTAGATACCACTGCCTGTACCGGTTGCCAGGTCATCCCAAAATGGAGCGATCATCGGGCTGGGTCCCATCGCACCCGGTAAGCGGTAGTTTCTAAACTCACCGTTTTCGGTTACGCCCAAAGCAATAAATCCATTCGAACAAACCGTGATCTGGTTGTAATCCTCACCATAAAAGCGGAAGGTAAAAGGAAGATTGACCACCGCCAGTGATGAAGCTCCGACCATATCACCCTCAGTGCTGGTGTATGGGTCGTTGATAGTGGTCAATTGGGTGCCGGATCCACCTTCAGCCGGTGCTATACCAACCCATTGATAGGTTGGGCATTGCTCAAAAGCGGTATCGGTGTCATCATAGATCACATAGCCATATTGATCAGGTCCAAGCGGGCTGTTAACATTCACGACACCAATACTCAGGCTGAAGTGTACATATTGCTCAACGCCTTCTGAGTTATACATCTTTAGCATCATGGGGATGACCATGCCAGGCAGGATGGTCGGTCTGGCAAAAATAGTAAAATTGGTTGTTGGAACCGTGTTTGATGCCGGTATGGCATTACCATAATATGCGGTGTGATTGGGAACTGTGATCAGATCATTTAGTGAATACAGCCTGCCAAAGAGGTCATTGGCTACAACCGTACCATTGTTTTTTACGGTGAGTAGCATCTCGATCGTTTCACCCGGGTCGATTGCGGAGTTGTTGGTATCGATGATCTGGTAGGAAACAAATCCCATCTTTGCCGTACGTATCTGGATAAACTCGGAAATATCATAGTCGTTGCCTTGATTATCAGTCAGGATCAGGTGCATCCTGATCATCATCTGATCAGGGCAATTAAGCTCGATTTGCATATGTACCGGGTTGATATTGTGTGCGACCTGGCCGTTTGTGATCGGAGGGTACGTCACCAATGAATCGATCAATGTGACATATGGGCTGGTAGTGGTTAGGTAACCGCTGATACCTGCCACTGAATTGGCAAAGGAATTCTGGATGGAAAACTGGAGGGCAACTGTTTCACCGCTATTGGCAATGCTGTCACCATTACCGGATGTATTACCGCTGTTGTCATCGGTGACCAGTATCGTACCTGGGATCAGGTAACCGGAGTTATCGAAGTTAATAGTGTGTTGCAGCGGTTTATAGTTATGTCCGGAGACTGTGATGGTCGCCGAACCCGGTAGTGGATTCACGGGCAGATCCATGATCACTTGACCGTTTTGATCGCTGAAACCACGTGATATGATAGTAGTGCCCTGTGAAATGGTCAGGCAAGCATCCTGTGCCGGTGTACCATCCATATTCATCACTTGGACATCTAACAAACTAGTACCTATGTGAACTGTGGATTGGACATCAATCTGGTACTGAAACGGGATAGCGGTGAATACTTCCATGGTCGGGTCACCCATCAGATTACACCAGAGAATGTTGTTTGCAACAGCCGAGGGATTGGAAATCCCGAAGATGCGATGGAAGTAATGCTTGCTAAAAAGCAGAGCTTCACCCATCGTTCTCATCTTAAAGGAGAATATCCCCGCGAATATGGCTCCACTCAAGCAGTTGTTATATGCTGTGTGAGTCGATGCAGTTGCCATCCCTATTGCCGTTACCGCTCCTTTGGGCTGAGCGGTCGATCCAAGTCGTATGAACGATTCTGTGGTGGCTAATCCATCAGCAAAATTACCGGTGCTGCAGGTCAAGATCACTGCATGAAGAAGTTTAGCACCATTTACCAGATTATCAGAAGGGCTCCAACTGCTCATACCAATGTAGCCTCGATAATTGAAAAAACCTACTCCCTGACTGATCGCTTGATTCATAGCTGCAGGGGATGGGTCTCCGGAATAGAGTTCTGTAAAAGTAAAATTGGGATTCAAGTGAAGGGCAAGTTCCTTGATGTATTTGTTGTTATAGACGGTGGATTGTCCAGAAGGAGATGTGTCACCCACCAGGAGCATCTTCTCGAGCCAGTTTGCCTGCGCGACATTGATTGTTTTCTCATAGAGGTAGACCTTGTTGAATACATTGCCAAGCTGGTCATTGCTCTCCGCCGAGATGCGTCCGATAAAGCAATCACCTAAAGTATCGGTACCTACCAGATGTGTGTATTGATAATCACCACTGGCTTGGCCTGAACCCCATGAAGGGACCGGAAAACTGCCTCCAGTGTCGCCGACAATCACTATAAAATCTGGACGGGTGGCTGGACTGTTATATTGGGTTTGAAGATAGTTCTTGATTTGGGTATTACTCGTTCCTGTCGTGGTCGTGCTGACTACCGTTACATTGGCTCCCTTCTGTCGTTTCCAGAAAGCATAATTATTAACCAGATCATTGAAAATGGTATTGTTATAGTTACCATGAATGATAATGAATCTGGGAGGAGAATTGGCGATGATGATATCCCGGTAATCATCAAAATTGAGGATCAGGGCTTCATACATGCTAACCCAAACAGAAGATATGCCGGTCAATGGCTCATAGATCTCGTTTACGCCGGGATGATCGTTGAAAGTGATATCAAAATCCAACTGTTCATAGACCGAAAGGACACCACTTTGAGCATCCCAGGAAAATGGGTTGATCTGCACGGTGATGATCCTGAAGTCTCGGAAGATCATTGGCTGACCCGCTTCCAACAGCTGTCCGGGATAGTTACCGGTACCGCTGTAAAAAGCGTCATTAACCGTCAAGGACTTGGGGCTGTAGCTATCTGAATAATTTTGAACAGGATAAGGAGTTATTTGGGCGTATGTCTTGACCCGGGTATTCCGAACCTGGATCTGATAACTGCCTGTAAAGGGAATGGCTATCGTGGTTGCCAGGATCGGTAATTCCGGCATTCCGGGTTCGAGCAGTTGTCCGGCTCCATCAATATTGATGCGATGGTAGGTATTGCCACCAGCGTATTCCTCACCAATGGTGAAATCAGGAATCTGGAAGCTGATCTGCATCTTATTGACGGATTTCGAATCTATGCGAAAGGCATTCATATTGGCTGAGACCATATCGGTCATGGCAACCATGGAACCAATCAAACTGCACAGCAGCAAGACGATGAATAGCTTATTCATGTTCATACCTCATTTATCTAATGGGTTTTTTGTGTGATTAGAGCAATAAGCGTTCCTTAAATGCAACAATTCAACCTGAATAGACAAGCCAGCCGATCCTATGAATCAGATTCATCTCTGATCATTACTCAAGCTCAGGTTGTTGGTCTTATCAATAGTGATAAGACCTTTTCGGCTACAGGTTGTAATAAGTGATCATCTCGTAAGGATGAGGACGATTCTGGACTGCATGGTATTCTCTGAGTTTCATTCGGATGTGGGACTGGATCAATTCTTCATTGAACACATTGCCAGCCAGCAGGAATTCGTGGTCTTCAGCCAGGCACTGCATAGCATCCTTGAGATCGGTCGGAATGGAAAGGAGTTTACTTCGTTGTTCATCAGTCCAATCAAAGATGTTGTCGTCAAAGGGTCCCAGGTTATACTCAGAGGGATCGATCTGGTGTTTGATGCCGTCGAGACCAGCCATCAGCAGTGCACTCATAGCCAGATACGGATTACAGGTAGCATCGCCGGTCCTGAATTCGAAGCGTTTAGTTTCAGGATCGGTGGCATACTTCGGAATGCGGATGGCGGCACTGCGGTTAGCCAAGCCGTAAAATAGTTTTACCGGTGCTTCAAAACCGGGTAACAAACGCTTGTAGGAATTGGTGCTGGGATTGGTGAACGCCACAATTGCCTTCCCGTGCTTGAGGATGCCACCTATAAACCAGATTGCTTCATCCGACAGATCGGAGTAACCACCCTTCTTGTAAAAGATGTTTACACCATTCTTGAGGAGCATGATATGAAAGTGCATCCCATTACCGGCGAGATTGTAGATGGGTTTGGGCATAAAAGTGGCAGTGATGCCATTCTGCAATGCGGTGCGGCGGATTATATCCTTCATGGTCATTGTGTCATCACAAATCTTGGGAAAGGACATAAGCTCCGTTTCGATCTCCTGCTGGGAGGAAAGTCCCACCTCATGATGATGATAGCGGATATCGATCCCCATCTCTTCCATAACGCTGACCATTTCCTGCCGGATCTCAAAGAAGCGGTCGAAGGGCGTATCCATATGGTAGCCCTTGATATCCTGTTGCGAAACAGCATCACCATCATCCAGATCTTCAGGCAGACATTCCTTGTTTTCCGAGGAAGTAATGGTATATCCGGCTGAGAAATCGCCCGATTCATATTCAACCGAATCAAACAGATAAAACTCCAGTTCCGGTATCCAGACGGAACTATCCGCAATTCCGGTGGTGAGCAAGTAATCCTGAGCTCTTTTCGCCACGCTGCGGGGATCTTTCTTGACACCATTGCGGGTGGCGGGGTCGCAGATGGAACAGATCATTCTGAGCGTAGGAACGTCGTAAAAGGGATCAACCGTGGCGGTGGACAGATCCGGCATCAATACCATGTCTCCCGACTCCACCGAACTCATCTCAGGGATGCTGGAGCCATCGATGGGGACGCCATATTTGAGCACCGAGTCCAACCTGCCGTGCGGTAAAGTGATATGATACCATTTGCCATTCAATCCACAATACTTGAGATCAATCGCTTCGATTTCGTGTTCCTCAATAATCTCCTGAATGCGTGCGTATTCCATTATTATCTCCGTATATTACTTATTTTATTTGGTATTAAAACAAACCCAACATGCCCATACAGTATTGCACGGGCGGAAGGATAACTCTACCGATCAGATTCCAGCCCATCAGATTGGAAACAATAATCACTCCAAATAGGATAATCATGCCGTTCCTTTCTTGCATCGTCCATTTGTAATACAGATCGTCCGGTAGGAAGATGCCCAAAACCTTTGATCCATCAAGGGGAGGAAAGGGCAGAAAATTGAAAAAGGCAAGCAGTAGATTCAGAAACACGACGTAAGTGCAGATGTATTGGATCACTATATTGGGCGAAAAAACATGATAAATCGCAGCAAAACCAAATGCGATCAGGATGTTGCAGACAGGTCCCGCCAGCGCCGATAAACCTACATCCCGCTTATAGTTGGAAAAGTTGTACGGATTGAGCGGAACCGGCCGGGCATAGCCATAGATGAAACCAGCGGTAAGATAGAGGAGAAGAGGCAGGATCACAGTCCCAAACCAGTCGATGTGCACCAAAGGGTTCAAGCTCAAACGTCCATATCGCTTGGCGGTGTCGTCACCCAGCCAGTGCGAGACCAGGGCATGACTCACTTCATGCAGGATGATGGAATAGAACACCACGCCGACGATGATGGCGGTCAGGATAGGTTTAATGAATTCGCCCGGCACTATCTTTGTGTCCTCAACCGGAGAAATTTCCGCTTACCTACCCGTAACAGCATACCATCCTTGATGATTATGCTGACGTCAATGGTTTCAATGCGTTCATTGTCAATGGACACGGCTTTCTGGACGATCATCCGTTTGGCTTCGGACTTTGACTCGCAGAGAGCGCTATCGGTCAGAAGTTCGATGATCGGGTAATCAGATCGATCGGTGTGCCATTCCGACACTTCATCCGGCATTTCCTTTTTGGAAAACACTTTCTCAAATGCTGTCTGGGCAGCCAGTGCTGTTTCCCGACCATGATAGAGACCCACGATCTCCCTTGCCAGACGCTTTTTGATCAGCATCGGGTTGGTTCCAGTGTCCAGTTCTTGTTTGATCCGGGTAATCTCTGCCGGATCGAGGGTGGTGGCATAATTGAAGTAGTTGATTATAATGGCATCCGGTATGGACATCACCTTGCCAAATTTCTCGTTGGGCGGATCAAGCACGGCAATATAGTTGTTGAACGACTTGCTCATCTTCTGGCTGCCGTTGGTACCGATCAGGATGGGGGAGAGGATCGCCACTTGTTGCTCCATCCCGAAATAGCGCTGCATATCTCTACCGCAGAGGATATTGAATTTTTGTTCGGTCGCGCCGAGTTCCACATCGGCTTGGATCGCTACCGAATCATATGCCTGCAGGATTGGATACATGATCTCATGCATTCCCAGCGGCAAGCCTTGTTCCCAGCGATTACGGAATGTGTCATGTGCCATGAATTGTGCCAGAGTGAACTTGCCCAGCAGTTTGAGGACATCGGTCAGGTGCATTTTACCAAACCACTCGCTTTGCAGACGGACTTCGGTTTTGGTGGGGTCAAGCACTGTAACCAGTTGTTCCATATATTTTTCGCTATTTGCTTTCACCTCCTCAGCGGTCAAGGGAGGTCTGGATTCGTCACGTCCGGTGGGGTCGCCGATCTGGGCAGTATAGTCCCCAATGATGATCACGCCGGTGTGACCCAGATCCTGAAATTCTCTCATCTTCCTGATTGGTACCAGATGACCGATATGAACATCGTAACCGGTGGGATCGATCCCATATTTTATACGCAGGGGGCTGCCGGTTTTCTCCGCTTTTTCCAGTTTTTTGATCATTTCAGGCAGGGGGATGATCTCATCCACACCTTTGTTGATGATCGCCAGTTCTTTTTCGAAGGGCATTTTTTATCTATCCTCTGTGATTTGACGTCTATCACCAAAACACCATTAGTTTCATCTACTTACGTACCGTTCACCAAGCTTTGAGCAGGCATCATTTGTCAAGTAGATTATCACTACCAGGTGATCTCAGGTAGTCCAACACGACCAAAGAACGATCCCAGGTAATCACTTCCGGATCAATCCTCCATCCTTTATGTCGAGATTGCCTCGAGATTCCCTCGAGATTCCCTCGAGTACTCGAGAGGATCTCGAAGCCAACCTGTCAGAAACATGGGGTAATGAATCATGAGAGCAGTAAGAGAAAAAGCGATGTATTTACCAAGTCGGATTATGGTCAATTGTTTGAAGTGCTGCTGACCCATTTGCGTACTGATTCCAGGAGGCGATCGGACTTGACCGGCTTTTCGATAAAATCATCTACACCAGCAGCATAACATTGATCAATGTCATTTTGCAGGACTGATGCGGTAAGGGCGATTATCGGGATATGTTTCAATTTATTATCGGCTTTGATCCGGGATGTGGCTTCCAATCCACTGATAACCGGCATATGAACATCCATAAGGACAAGATCGATACTAGGATCAAGGTTCAATATTTCAAGAACTTCGGCGCCATTAACGGCTTGCAGCACCGTCCACTGCAACGGTTCTATCAACTTGACGATCAGCATCCGGTTGATACTGTTGTCCTCAGCCAGAAGGATCTTGATATCAGACCTGCTCTTCCGGGCTGTAGCGGTCAGTTCAGCATCACTCATGGTTTTTACGGTCGCAAAGGTGAACCGGAGGTGAAAGGCTGAACCTATAGCCACTTCGCTATTTACCGTGATCTCTCCGCCCAGGGTCTTTACAATTCTGGCGGTCAAACCCAATCCCAGTCCCATTCCGCTATAACGACGGGTTATGGTATTATCCGCCTGTTCAAAGATATCAAATATCGCCTCTATCTTGTCGGGGTTGATCCCGATCCCCGAATCGATCACATCAATTACTACTTCAATCACCCCCTTTCTAAGGTTGTGATAGTTGAGTCGCAGCTCGATAAAACCGGCATCGGTGAATTTAACAGCGTTGGACAGCAAGCTGTTCAATATCCGTTCGATTTTATCGCTGTCAGTATAAACCGTCGGTATGTCGGTTCTGATGTTTATGATCGGTGTGATACCCTTGGCGATGATGATCGGTTTGAATTGTAACCACAGCTTATCCAAGACTTGGGATAGAGAACATTGATTGGTGCTCGTCTTGGTTTTACCGATCTCCAGGTTTGCCAGATTCAGGACGTCATTGATGATGGAGAGCAGCTTGTGCCCGCTATCGAGGATGACCGATGTATAATCCCGCTGTTCCTCGGTCTGACTGGTATGTTTGAGCATCTGGGCAAATCCCATGATCGCATTCATAGGCGTCCTGATCTCATGGCTCATATTGGCGAGGAATGCGCTTTTGGATCGATTTGCTTTTTCGGCTGCTTCCTTGGCTTGGATCAGATTGACCTGGGTATTATTCCGGATGATGGCATTACCGATGCTGTCGGCGATCGGCGCCAGGGCAGGGATATGTTGTGATTTGAGGTGATGTCCGTATGTATTGCTGATCAGGGAGAGTACTCCCCACAGCTTTTTACCGAAAAAGACCGGGAAATTTACGCTCTGGACAAATCCAGGAACGGGATCAAGATCGTGATAATCATTTGGGTTCTTTGCCTCCACGACCAAAACTGTCCCATCCTTTAGTTTCTGATCCCAGAGAGATACATTCCGTTTCCATAGCGCTGTGACATCACAATGGCTACTTTCTTCAGCAAGCAGGTGGGTGGTGTGATAGACGGGATGTTGATGTGATGACTCATGCCTGGTCAGAATCGTAACACAAGCATATTCAGAGGTTGACTTCAGCCTATCCAGGATGGTGGTTATCGCTTTCTCATAATCATCTTCCGAGAGAAGAGTTTGAGAGACCCAAGCAGCAAGTTTGAGGATCCTGTCCTGCTTTTCCCGCTCGATCTGCTGTTTCATTTGGGCAAGGTACTGGGCGAGAACACCGATCAGGGTCGATAACAACAGTTTCAGGGAACGGATCTGGGGCTTTTTTGACCGGGGAAACAGGAGATTGACGATTCCAAAGCGCTGATTATCAATAATCAGAGGTATTGAGTAATTACAGTATCTGTCTGTCAGGGCTTTGTTAAACAGATCATGATAACTGAGTTTTCCACTATCAAGCTTGGGGAGAAGAATGGCTTGTGTCCCTCCGGTCAATTGCTGATCCAGAAGATTCAGTTCACCTTTGGTGCTTTGAACCATCACACTGACCAGCGAACCCTTTTCAGTATGGGGCGGTATCCGATGGAAAATCTGGATATAATGAGCCTTAGTTATGAGGAGAATGCACTTGAGTGCTGCATCCAGGTGATTATCTTGGAACAGGTTCTTGGTGAAATCATATAGACACTGTTTTATTACAGAGGTATCAGAGCGATTACGCATCCCAACGTGGGCTTGATTAGTAGGTTTGGATTGATCATCAAGGGAGGGGGTAGTGTTTTTCTTCATTGATTATTGTTTGTCCTCAAGTATTACGGATGCGGTCATACCGATATTTGAAGCGTTTAATGCCTTCAAAGATTGTTCGGGCTAAACGGTCTTTATATTCAGCATTGAGGAGCAACTTCTCTTCATTAGCATTGGATAAAAAGCCGAGTTCGATCAATACCGCTGGCATAAAAGCACCTCTCAGGACGTAGAAATTTGCCTGGTGAACGCCTCGGTCGAGTGCTTTGGTACCAAACACCAGATTCTGTTGTATCTGAGTGGCAAGAGTATTGCTTGCTTCGAGATACTCGGACTGGAGTATGTCGGACAGGATGAAAGCCAGATCATCATATCGCTGGACCGCTTCCCGCCCTCCTTCATACAACTCCACCACCTGATTTTCCAATGCTTCGACGGCTCTGGCTTCACTGGTTGTGGCGGTTGCCAGATAATAGGTCTCTATGCCATGACTGGTAGTGTTCTGTGATGCATTAGTATGGATGGAGACAAAGAGGTCTGCCTTGTTGTCATTAGCATATTTGGTCCGCTCGGACAAAGAGATAAACCTATCATCACTTCGCGTAAGGATGATTTTCAGCCCAAGTTCGTTTTCCAGTAGTGTTTTTATCTTAATAGCCACTTCGAGGTTAATGTCCTTTTCCAGTGTTTTCAGCTTGCGTCCGACCGCACCTGGATCTTTTCCGCCATGGCCGGGATCGATGACGATCGTGCGGATACTGCTATCACGGGGATTGGTGAATTGGAGCTTACCGCCGACGAGGCTAACTTGCTTGCCAGCATTGAAACGGGCGGGAAGATGCTCGGTCACAAAAACTGCCGGCACATAAAATCCGTCATCGATCCGTCGTAAGGGATAAATCATATTGTAGTTAGTTTGCTTGTAAGTATACAAGGATGTATTGATCAGAAAAATGATCTGTTCGCCCAAGATATTGAAGTAGACGCGGTTCTCTTCCCGGTCTTCCTTGATGATGGACTTGAACACCTGATTTAAGCTATGGAAACTGACATATTCGATGCCATCAACGGTCTGGGTATTCAGGCTCACATTTTG
>VGPI01000063.1 GCA_016875595.1 Candidatus Cloacimonadota bacterium | reverse complement strand
CCTGAGCCACCTGCTCGGCAAGGAAGCCATCGACTTCAAAGACGAAGGAATCATACAGGGAGGCGATAAGCAGGATGTTTTGAACGCGATAGGGCATAGTGCGTTCCAGAATATCGATCTCGGCAGACCAGTAGTTGGCTTCAATTATCCCGCGCCTGGAGTTTTGATTGTGGATCTGCATATTACTTGTGGATTACGGCAATACCGGTCTTGCCGTCCATTCTTACGACCAAAGGATGGTCAAATTCCACCTGGACAAAGAAGACTCCCCGTTCTTCCACCGGCTGTTCCAGAAGCCAGTCCCAATCGACAAAATCGGTCTGAGAGACATAAGGTATGGTGAAGTATCCCACGTTCATCGCCACAAGATTGTGGAAGAAATGCGTTCCCTGGGATGCTTCCACGATGAAGTCGCACAGTCCGGTCTCTATGATTACTTTAGCTCGATTGATCTGAGGCCAGCGGACTGGAATGCCAAGGAAACGGTCACGGCTGCCCCAACGTCCCGGTCCGATCAGGATATAGCGTTTGCCGAGCTTGTGCATCTTGGTGTTGAATCGTTCGATCTCGTCCTGCATTTCGACGGTATTGGTCTTGTCAAAACGAGCCGGATCGAGATAGACGATATCAGTCACCTCATTGATGACGCCATTGCCCATGCCATGCTCGGTGTACATCAGCAGGTCGCTCATGTCCAATTTGTCGGTGTTGATGCGGTATGCCTCGGTAGTGACGGAAAGGGGTCTGATCTGGAGGATAAAGAAGGTGGGCTTTTGGTTGTAGCGGTAGTCATAATCAAGATTGACAGCAAATTCGATCTCGACCGGAATGCCCAATGCCACTTCTCCGATCTCAAGCAATTCCGCCACTATCCGGGCAAGCGGGAAATGATGGTACTTGAGGATGCTGGCAAAAGTGATTACTTTCAGCCCCGGCGTTTCTGTGTTGTCCGTCAGGCGGTCGTTTTGGTAATCCCACACCGAGGCACAGTACTGGAGGACGCCATGCTGATCGGCGGTCTTGAGATGGAGTTTTTTCAGGGTGATCTCCTCACCGCCACGGAGGTCAAACTCTCGTTGGGACAGCTCCAACGCATAAAACTCCTTCTGAGAAGAGCGGATAAGGTCTTCCTGGCTGACCAGATCGGTCTCGGGATAGAGCGGACAAAAGCGGTGGTTGAGCTTGCCCTCGACCACTGATTTGCCCAGTCCGAGGGCGATGTTGGCGATGCCATCGGTATGCTGCATATGAGAGGTGGGGTAGAAGTTGTAGGATTGTGCCACTCCCGAGAGATGCGGGTAGTAAAAGTGTTCGCCATGCATGCCACCGGCTATCTCCTGGATGATGACCGCCATCTTCTCCTCTTCCGCCTTAAAATTCAATGCTTCCAGAAAGTTTCGTGCATCGGACAAAAAGACGGAGGCAAAGACCAGTTTGATGGCGTTCATCAGTTGTTTGAGCCGTTCAGCTTTATCAGGATGATTATTGGGCAGCATGAAAGTGCGGTATACTCCTGCCAAGGGCTGTGCCTGAGAGTCCTCGAGCAAGCTGGAAGAGCGTACTGCAATAGGGTAAGTGATGCGCTCGAGATAAATCTTCAGACGATGGATCAGCGTGTCGCTCAGATCACCATTGATAAAGAGCAGGTCGATCTCTTCATCGCTCTTACTGCCAATCTCTTCGAGCACTATATGGCGCTCGACAAACTGGTCAAACTCAATGGTGCCGATGATTGCCGTGCTGGGTAGGGAGATGCTTACGTCGTCAAACTTCTTGTCATAGTCCATGGTGCAGAGCAGGGCATTGAGAAATGCCAAACCACGCCCCTTTCCTCCGAGTGAACCTTCGGTTAGACGGATGACCTGATTCATTTCGGAGAGTGAGACGGCATCAAAATTGATGATCTTACCGCGGTTTTTCTCGATCCGGACAGTGCGGAAGATATGATAGAGGAATTGCCGGAGCTCGTCTTTATCGGCAAAGTCCTCGATTTTCATGGGGCGGATCTTTTTGGCAATCTGGATCTCGCCATGCGCCACCAACCAGTTTGAAAAGTGATTGAACTTACTGTGGAAGAGCAGGGATTCATCCGGGATATGCAGGATCTTGTTTTCAAATTCAGCGATGTTGGCAGCTTCGTCAATGACTCTGCCATTCTTGTCGCGGAAGAGGAAATTGCCAAAGCCGAGGTTGTTGAGCATGTAACTGCGCAGATCGGCAAAGAGATGCTTGGAGTTCTTATTGAGGAAATGCACGCCAAGTTCTTTGGCATGCTGTTCGTTCTCATCCTCGGAGGACTGGAGTATGATCGGCAGTTCAATATTATCCGCCTTGATCTGGCTGATAAGTTTGATCCCTGCGATCGGATCCACGTCTTTGCCGATCCGGTAACGGACATCAGAGATCACGCAGAGCAGGTATTCCCTATATTTTTCATAGAGATGGATGGCTTCATCGTAGTTGTGGGCAAGTAGCACCTTCGGACGAACCCGCATCCGGAGACGTTTGTTGATATCGCTCACTTCCTCTTCGATCAGTTTTTGGGTCTGGCGCATCACCATGGAATATAGCGAGGGCAAGAACATCGAATAGTAGTGTACCGAGTCCTCGACCAGAAGGATGACACGCATCAGTCCCTGATGAGTATCTTCTTCTACGTTGAGCTTATCCTCGACGCTCTTGACCATCGCCAGGAAGAGCTTGGTATCGCCGTTCCAGAGAAAGACGTCGTCAATATAGCGCTTATCTGACTCGTGGTTCTCCCAGATGATATAATCGGACTGGACATTAAGCAGCAGTAAAACAGGCAACGCAGGCTTGTATTCCTTGATGCTCCGGGCTAATTGAAATGGACCGATCTCCCCGATCCGCATCATCGTTATCACCAGATCATATTCATGATCCTTGATCTTTGCCAGAGCGTCGGTTCCGGTGGGAACGCTGGTGATCCGGGGGGCAATGGTCAGATTGAGCTGGCGGTATTCCCCAAAGATCTGTTCTGAGAGGCGTCCATCCTGCTCAAAGATAAAGGCATCATAAAAGGTGGAGACGAGCAGGATATCCCTGACCCGATTCTGCATCAGTTGGTGGAATATGTCCTCACCAAACTTGAATTTATTGTAATAATAGTTCAGGTCTTCCATCTTCATAGCAGCATCCTGTTTTTCTTTTGTTGATTTTATGATAATATCCATCCATTTCGCTGATGCCTTTGGTGTCAATAGAAAAGTCTCAGCAGACCCATTTGACCTATGAGCTCCATCTCCAAGGGATTGAGCTAAGGGTCATCCATAACTAACCTGCATGGGATCACCGGTAGTAGAATAGATGCAGTTCCTGATCCTCAGCCCTCTCGCTCAAGGTATAGTAACCCTTTCCTTTGGCATCCCAACAGACCGCTTCGCCTTGGGGTTCGATCTCGTAAGGCAGATATTTAAAACTACGGGCAAAGGTCTTGTCAAGAGGCTCCTTCCCCTTGCGTTTCCATTGCATAACTCCAGTGTAGGTCTTGACCAGGATCTTTTTCCCATCTGGCGATATATCTGCGGATGTCACCCAGGTTAGAGGCAGCGTGGCGATTTTGACCGCAGTATTCATCCCGGTAGTGGACTGGGGATAGGCAACCTGATAAACGCCCACCTGCTCCTCACGCTTGCTGATTATAATGATGTCCCGGGTGCGGGGATCGATGAATAGCGCTTCAGCATCGCGGGCTCCATCCTCATATTGGATCTCTATCCGGTCAACCTGAGTGACGGGGATGCTGAAACCCGGAGCTATGGACTTGAGGGACGGCTCTTCAAAGCGATATACATAGACCGATGAATAACGGGCGCTGTTGTCTCCGATCTCGCCTACGTAGAGGTAATCGATTCCAGAGCGGGGTCCTTTGCCGGCGGTAATGTCCTCCCAATCCCGGTGGTTGATCCCTTCCAGCACAAACTCACCCAATAGTGTGCCTTCGGTGTTGAGCACATAAACGGCATTGCGTCCACCTGAGTCATTGTGGGTATATAACACACCCTTATTGCGCCGTCCGGATGCCAACCCGGAGGCTTCATCAATCTCGGTCGCCTCCACCGGAAAACGGGTCTGGTTCTGTATGGCAACCATATTGTAGCCGATGGCGAGCATCAGCAATATGCCAAGCACCAATCTAAGCCGCTGTATGTTTCTTTGATTCTTCATTTTCTTCCTTTCCATTCAATGACCATCTGACATTCGTAAGATGACACCGGGACGAATGCCTTGATTCTGTGACCGGCGTGTTATTGTCAACGACAAAAAGAAGATATCTTGCCAGCCTAAAGTCAATCAGTACCTTATGGAGTTCGGCAGATTGCTGATCTCTTTATTGAAAGTGCTCAGCACAACACAATCTATCGACCTTCTTCTTCCGCAGCTCCCTGCTTTCTTATATTGGCAGCCAATCACCATCTTCTCAGCCCCACATGTCCTGCTTTCTTGAGCATGACCAGGATAGCAACGTTCTGCATATCGCTATGAATGTGAGTAAGTTAGTGTTTGGAAGAGGAAAATATCTTGACAGAATAGTACGGTACGGTAACGTAAAGGCGGAATTAGACCAATCAAAGGGAGTTTAAATGAATCACCCAAAGCTTGTCATTTTATGCCTGTTTCTCGTGATATCAGCGTTATGGGGGGCGGCTATCCCCAGAGATGAGAGAGAACGGGAATTGTATTCACCCCGCCGGGTCATGGTAAAACTCCGTCCCGAGACAATCACCAGAGCCAATCTACCGCAAGATCTGATCACCCCAGTTTCCTTCTTTGGGATAGAGGAACTCGACCGGATGCTCATGCGTGGAGGTGGTTCCAAAGTACTGCGGGCCCATCGCAGAGTAAAGGACAGTCACTGGGAGCAGCGCACCGGATTTGACCGCTGGTTTATTGTAGAGTTTTCGGATCGCATCGATATCCCCCAAACGGTCATTGACTTCAAGAATCTCCCTGCGGTCGAAGATGCTTGCCCGGATTACCTTGTCCACACTCAGTTCATCCCCAATGACACCTATTATCCCAATAACTGGGGGCATAATAATACCGCTCAATTGCCCAGATATCAGGGAGGCAGCCACAGCGGTCCTGGCGTCGGCACACCCGGATTTGATGCCCGAATGCAAACTGCCTGGGACGGTACCCAGGGTATGGGTAGTACATCCATCATAATCGCCATCATCGATTCCGGCGTCGATACCGGACATCCTGACCTGCGTCTGGTTGCAGGCTGGGATTATGGCGATAATGATAACAATCCAATGGACAACAGTGCCGCACCTGGACACGGGACCGGCTGTGCCGGTATCGCTGCTGCGATCGGCAACAACAGTTTAGGCGTAGTCGGAAGCGCCGGCGGATGCTCCGTGATGCCACTTAAGATCGCTGCTGCGGATGGAAGCATGTCATTTGCGTCGATGATCAATGCCATTACTCATGCCGCAGACAATGGCGCTCACATCGCCAGTTTGAGCTTAGGTGCAACTGTTTCTCCCGGGTATAATCCAGCCTGCGATGCCGCTTTTACCTATGCCTACAACAATGGCGTAACGATCTTTGCTGCTACCGCTAATCACAATCGATCATACATGGATTACCCTGCCAATCATCCCCATGTCATCAGTGTGGGCGCTGCCAGCCCGACCGGAGAACGTAAAAGCACTACTTCCTCTGATGGTGAAAACTGGTGGGGCTCCAATTATGGAGTGAATACTCAGGATGCCTCCGATGCCGTGGACATCATGGGACCTACGATTCTTCCCACCACTGATATCACAGGCACTGCCGGTTATTCCAGTAATGATTATTATATGTGGTTCAATGGCACGTCCTGCGCCACGCCCTATGTCGCCGGTGGGGCTGCATTAGTGCTATCCAGATATCCTACTCTAACCAATGTTCAATTGCGGGCAAAGCTGGTGAATAATGCCACCGATATGACCATTGACGGGGGTATTGGTTGGGATCGCTTTACCGGATATGGCTTGGTTAATGCTGAGGCAGCAGTCCTGGAACCACCGGAAATCACTTGGAACCCGGCTTCTTATGTCGTAGAAATGTCTCCCGATGATTTTACTGCGCGCCAATTGACTATAGGTAATACCGGCGAACGTAGCCTGAGTTATTCCGCCTCCCTGCCTACGGGATCGTCCCTTATTCTGGAGGAAAGTTTTGAATCCGCCAGCATACCCACTGGCTGGACGCAGGAATTTGTTGGCAGTAGCAATACCTCCTGGACTTATGTAACAGGAGGACATAACGGCAATCCTGCCAGCGCATACCATGGGACACGCAATGCTCGTTTGTACAGAGCCAGCACGACTGCCCATGTGACCCGATTGGTCACTCCCGTGCTTGATCTATCCGGTCTTTTGACTGCCGAACTGCGTTTCTGGCATGCTCAGGTTTTATGGTCACCGGATCAGGATGAACTGCGTATCTATTACAAGACCTCCGCGGGTGGAACCTGGACTCTCTTGCAGGAATACACGGCAAATGTATCCTCCTGGACACAACGAAACATCACTCTACCCAATCTTTCGTCCACCTACTACATCGCCTTTCAAGGCACTGCCAAGTACGGATATGGTGTGTGTGTTGATCTGGTCACTGTCACCGGAACCATTCCACCGCCTGCTCCCTGGCTTGACCTGGATGGTTCGTTCGTCGTTTCCGGCAGTATCGCCAATAGTGACCCGGATGAGGTGATCACCCTGAATTTTGACAGCACTGGACTGGAAGATGGTGAATATAACGTCAATATCTCCTTGATCAGTAATTGTCCCACCAACCCTTCGGTGATCATCCCGGTGACTTTGATCGTTGACAGCACTCCGCCCGCCCAGGCTATCCCATTTGTCTATGGCTTCGAGGATGGATTGGAGGATTGGATACTGGTCAATGACGCTCAGACCAATCGCTGGCATCTGGGAACGGCGGCAGTTCAAACCGGCGCTCAAGCTGTTTACATCTCCAATGACAATGGAGCCACCAACAGTTACTCCATCACCTCTACATCCACAGCCCATTTCTATCGTGATATCGATTTCCCGCCGGGTGTGGAGGATATGTGGCTCAAGTTTGACTGGCGTGCCAATGGACAATCGACGTTTGACTATCTGCGGACCTATCTGATTGAAACCACCTCAACCCCTGTCGCCGGTGTCTTATTGAGCAGTAGTTACCAGATCGGTGATGTCTATGTCCTGGGAGGAGCAAACTGGCAACGTGCCAGCATCGCTTTGAGTAATTCTCTGGCAGGACAAAGCAAGCGTCTCGTCTTTACCTGGCGCAACAACAATCTGTCCGGAACGCAACCCCCAGCGGCGGTGGACAATATCCGCATCGTGATCGGTGATGACACCGATGCCGCCATCGTTATCGACGGCAGTGCCGAGATCATTCCGCCACCAGTCAGCGTTCCCGATGCGCCTGCGCTCAATCCGTCGGTTCAGGTCAGTGATCTGCCACCTGCCACCTCTGGTATCATCACGGTCACAGCCACCTATGCGCCGGCGTTTGCCCCCTGGGAGGAAAGTGGCTTGGCTTTGACTCTGTCCGGTACCAGTTTCGCCGGTGCAACGCTAAATATCTATCATGGCTTGGGATTTGTTCCGCAACAGATCGGCTTCAGGATCAGTCCGAACGCCTGGCAGTTATTTAATGATCCCATGGATGGCAGTTGGACGTCAACCAATTTTATCTATACCGTCCCTGCCGGTAAAGCCGATGGGGATGTGGATATCGTCTTTCCGGACGCCGAGGATCATGTTCTGCCGGTCACAATGTCGTCCTTTACCGCTGGCTTGAGCACCCAGAACAATATCCAGTTGCAATGGATCACCCAGTCCGAATCCGATCTTGTCGGGTTTTATGTTCTACGCCATGCCCGCGAGGATCTGGCGGATGCCATGGTCATCGGAGACATGGTCAGAGCGACCAATACCAGCCAGCAACAAAGCTATATCTTCACCGACCGTGAAGCCCAGCCGGGACTGTATTTCTATTGGCTTCAGGTCTCGGAAATGGATGGGAATAATGCCTACTTCGGACCCGTAACGATCGTTCTTCCCTATGATACGGATCCCAATGCTCCACCGATCCCTATGGAAACCGCCCTGCTGGATGCCTATCCCAATCCCTTCAATCCTGTCACCACCATTCCTTACAGTATCAAGGAAGCCGGTCTGGTTCGCCTGGATATCTACAACCTGAAAGGCCAGCTGGTGCATTCCTTCTCCCACCAGCATAACAGCGCCGGGTTCTATAGGCATCAGTGGGATGGGAAGGACTCCAACGGCATCGATTGTGGCAGCGGGATCTATCTCTACCGTATGCAGGCGGGTAAATATACCGCGATCAAAAGGATGGCACTCATCAAGTAAAGCCTTGCCGAGTTATACTGTTGCCTGAGCACCGCTTGTCCGCTCAACGGGGCGCTTTCCTTCAGCGCCCCAGGAAATAATGCCCTGCAATGTTATCATAGCCCAATCAGGAAACTCACCCGCAGGTCAGCACCTCAGCGATCACGGGTACGTGTGAACTTTCCTGATTGGATCTACCGCTTTTCATACACCTTCGCTTCGAGATCGCCTCGAGTACTCGAGGCGATCTCGAAGCGAACTCGAGGCAAAGGCAAGGAAAAAGATAGGGCAGTTTTCTCTTATTGCCCTTCTTCCGGACTTGCACCGGAATACTCCAGCATCATTCCGGCTGACCAATTCCTCCCGGGTTGGGGGATGTAGTGGTAGATCTGATAGCTGTGGTCAGCGAGATTATTGATCCGGAAGAAAGCGGAAAGATTGAAATAACCCCATCGGCGTTGCCAATTGATCCCGCTGTCGATCACTGTCCATGCTTCCAGTGGAGCGATCAGGTTGTCCGGCGTCGTCCATTGTCTGCCGGTGTGGGTCAGTTTTTGCCACCAGCGCCATTCCTTCCAGATGAATTCTGAATTGAGCGTAAGGATGCGCTCGGGTGTATAGATCAAGCGCGGGTGACTATCCAGAACCAGATTGCGGGAATCGGTAAGCGTCATCAGCGCCGAAAGATTGATCCATTTTGCCGGCTGTAAATTGAGTTCCATCTCCCAGTTATCGATACCGGCTTTGCCCAGGTTGAGCGGTTTCCAGACAGGTCCGAAGAGATAGCTCTGCCGCCATTGGATGAGGTCGGTGAGTTGGTTGTGATGATAAGTTACTTTGGCGTGGGCGTGATAATGCCGGACGGCAGCCCACACCTGATAGCCGCGAGAGCGTTCTGGCTTCAGATCGGGATTGCCCACCGTCTGTGTATCTCCTTTCCAGTAAAGATCATAGAACGATGGTAGGGAAAAAGACGTGCCCCAGGTACCGCCGGTTTCCAGATCAAGATACCAGGGATAAATCACCGCTCCTTCCAGGCGGTAGGTCAGATATCCATCGTCCGGACTCTGATCATAGCGTAAGGCAGCCGCCAGAGCGACGTCCATCCCAACCGCCTCCAGATCGAGCGCACTGCGTGTCCCTCCGGCATAATGATCCATCCGTCTGCCGAAGGAGTTCGCCGGCAGGAGCAGGTTGCGGTTGTTATATTTACGGTAGGTGCTCTCCAGCGTAATGTCCTGCCTCCAGTGTTTATGCCGGAAGGTGAGGATGTTCCGGATTCCCCTTGATTCATGTGCCTGGCGGTAGCGGGCGATATTGACCGGATTGGGGGCGCGGGTGTTGTCATAATGCGTATTATCCGTGGTCTGCCAGAGGATCAGTTGGTTCTTCCACGAACCCCGAAGGTGTCGGAGTTGCAAGTTCTGCCACAGCGTATTGCCACTGAGAAAAGCAAATTTATAGATCTCGGGGAAATTGGCAGGACCGGGCAGTTGCCGTCGAAAGCGATCATATTGGAGGTTGAAATTATACCCCAATGAACCGTTTTGTCCGGCGATATTGGTGCTGAAGGCGGTCTGCGTCCTGGCGTTATTTTCCCGCTTGAATTCATCCTGAACGCCCGATGCTTCGGGGAGTATGTAGCGGAAGCCGTTCCGGGCGGTCAAATCCTGGTAAGATACCTGCCATGACAGTGCCGGAGCATAGATGCCCGCCTGCCAGCCCAGTTTACGCATGCCAAAGGAGCCGGTCTCGCTGTTTGCCCTGATCCCGACCTGCATCCGTGCCTCGCCTGCCCCTTCCCGGGAGTGAAAGTGGATAATTCCGGCGATGGCACCCGTTCCACCGTAGACCGAGGCATTGTTCTTGATGATTTCAATGCGCTCGATGCTCTGCAGGTCTATTTTGGAGAGGTCAAACGCCTCACCGTTGAGATTCAGC
>VGPI01000062.1 GCA_016875595.1 Candidatus Cloacimonadota bacterium | reverse complement strand
CTATCTATTAATGGCTCTCTAGATCGGAGGTGTGGCTCTCTATTGTCGGAGATGTGGCTCTCAACTTGCGGAACGGGTGGCTCTTTTACTTCGGAATATGCACTTACAAATCGACAACGCTCAGCAATATATGGGAAAAAGGACTAAAATACGGGTAAAATATCAGCCAAATGGTAAAGATCGGTTAAGTTCCCATACTAAAGAGAGTGCCAATCCCCATAAATATCCTGCAGGCAAGCGCTTATGCGATAACCTGGATTGAAGGATAGGGGCATTCACCAATAGATACATAGACCATCTTCTCAGCCACCTTTGTCTCGAGATTGCCTCGAGATCCCCTCGAGTACTCGAGAGTATCTCGAGAGAAACCTGAGGTAGAAGCAATATGAGGGGTAAGAGTAAATGGATTGGGGGGATGGAAATTAGAGGGTAAATTCCACCCAAATGCCCAGGCGGAAAGTACGGGTGCCGTCATCGAGTTTTCTGTCGGTCACAATCTCATAACCACCGGTTAAACCGCCACGGATATTCAGGTCAAACTGATATGTAGCGCTGGGAGATATGTTAAGACGAGCGCGGTCACGATCAACCTGAGTGGTCTCCCGGCCTTTGGTGGTATCATAATTCAATTCATATTGTACAACCAGGGCAGAGGTCAGCTCATTGTTAATATGTATCTTCTTGCCGGTAAATGGGATGGTGAAACCACGTCCTTCCCGGAATGAGTAGGACAGATTGGTATTGATACCATGGGATAGGGTATTGCGATAGATTGTGTAAGTTTCCATGTCAGTAGTATTTTCGCTTTGTGATAAGGTCCAGTTGATTGAGGTGGTAACCGAATTCATGATCATAGTATTGATCCCAATGAGTGGATTCATCGAGATAGTGGCGGTTTGTTGTTTTGGTTTGATCCAATCGATATCGCCAGTTTGACGCAATGTATATTGGAATCCGGAATTGAGTCGGGTGTTTGCGGCATACTTACTGACTCCAAGCCAGCGGTCAATGTCAAGAATGGTCAGAGTAAGATCAGGAAAAGTGGTGGATATAGATTGATTGCTGGCGCTTGCGTATCTAAGGTTATTAGAGTGGGAGAAATTGATACTACTGTCAATTGAACGGGATATGGTCAGCCCCGATGTGACAGAGATCGTGCTGTCATTGTTTTTTGAATCCAAAAAAGCACTGTCAACACTATGAGGAATGCCAATCTGGAAGGCAAAAGGCGGTCTATCATCTTTCCGTGTGTAATTCATTACATAGCTGTTCTGGTAGGAAACACTGATATTTTTGAGCTGTGCCAGAAAGCCGATGATCCGTGCCTGAAACGGTATAGAAGACGTACTTCCGGGCTTCTTGTCAGCATCACTGTCCGGAGGGTTCTGGGCTTGATATTGTTCGTCTGGATTCTCTTGATCATCCATAGGTGGAGTTTCTGTTTTCAAATCAGGTTCGGACATGTCATCACTTTGGCTATCGGGTTTATCTTTGAGGTCAGGTCTGTCTTGTTTACCTTCTTCGCCCTCGTTATTATCCTGATTTTCTGGAGATGTTTCAGGTATACGGGATTTGTATGAACTGATCATGTTTTCAGACCAGGAACGGAGCAGATTGGAATTCATCAGTGTGATGTTGGCACGAAAACTTCGATTTGTATTGCCATCACTCTGATAGACATCGACTGGACCATCATTGGTGGTTTGGACATATTTACGTTGGTTCTCGGAGAAACGGGCACCGGCGGATGATGAAAAAGTAATGAAGTTGGGGAAAAAGGTGGGATTGTAGTTCAGTCCGAGATCTTGAACAAACTCAGTTTCTTTTCCAATGTTTATGTTATGAAGATAGTCCTTCTGGAGAAGATCACGTTTGGTTGTGTACTTTATCAGTCCGGTGAGATCCGATGTGATACCCCAGTTGATGTTGTTATCAGTGGACAGTTGCTTAGTATTGATAGAGTAGGCGCGGGGATACCAGCCGAAAACATTATCACGCCTCTCCCAATTATAGCTTCTGGGAAGACCGGTATTAAGGGTGAAACTATTACTCCAGGAGCTTGGGAAGAAACCGATCCGATAGCGACCGAAAAGTGGGACGCTGACTTGATCAGATGGGAAAGAGAGATTATAGTTCAATGTTCCCCTCCAGGTGAGGGTTGTATCAATGGCAGTTGGGGTCCGGCGGTTGGCATGTTCGATCCGGCCACTGAAAGCCATCCGGTTAATCGTATAAAGCAACCATCTGTTCTTGGGTGTGTTTCGTTGGCTGAATCCAAAATCAGCAGCGTAAATCAGGTTTTCGGTGCGTTCTCGCTCTTTCTCGGCAGGATCTGTAATATTGGCACGCAAGAGGTCAGAATTAGCTCTGAACCGTGGTGTGCCAATAGAAAATGCCCGATTCAGATTTAGCGGAATATCCAGTCCCCAACTTGCAGGGAAGAATTTATGCAGGAAGTATTTGTTATTCAAGGTCAGGGACGTGTTCTCAGTGAAGGTGTTCACTCGCCCACGCTGAATTGTGGGATTGAAGTTTTCGCTCTTGTGCTCATAGTCAGCATCGAATGTAATGAAATCCGCAAGAACTGCGTTAAAGGTCAAACGGCGGGCAATACCAATGTCTTCAAATGGAGCAACAACCCGGATATCATTAAAATAGAGTGTTCCGTTGAATTGTCGGGGATTGCTGACATTCTGATCCGGATTGAAGACTCCGAAGTATATTTCACGGATATTAGTCAGCATGGGATTTCTCTTGTAGGAGTAGATCGTATCGCCAATCTGCATTTCGCCTGAGTCAGCTCCGGGGTTGATCTCCTTCAGAGTAGTGAGATCACTCATATCATAAGTAAACTCGAGCCAACGATCGCGGTCCATTTTACTTAAGTAAGGGATAACATTTACCTTCTGTTGTATCTGATAATAATTCAATGAATCTGCCCCCAATCTCATCACAACCCACAATTCATCGGCTTGATGATGTATTCCATCTGCTAACTCAGGATAGACCCATATCTTCAGTTTATCATAAGAAAGCAAGTTGTAAGGATCGAATAGGCGCTGACGGAGCAGGCACTTGTGACCCGCTTGAAGATTGGTTAATGATAGCGTCAAAGCTGATTCTGATGATTCACGGCGGTCTTCAATATAGACTGTTCCAGGAGGTGAGGTATAGTGTGTGCGGTTTTTTTGGTTATTGGCAACGCCGGAAAGATAACTGGAGCCCAAGAGTGAGAGTTGTGAAGCTGGAACAGGTAGATCATTGTCAAACCGGATCAGAAAATCGAGCCATTTGTTGCCAACGATATCTGCAGTTGCGATCAAGACCTTGGTGGGATGGTCGGTTTCAATCCAGATGCGTCCATAGGAGATCTTGTTTAAGGCAGGCAATACTCCAGTGGTGGAGTTGTTGACCATGACAAATGCATTGGGATCATTTAAGGGAATTCGGTACAACTTCCATCCATTGTGATTAACGTTCTCCAGATATAGAGAATCATTCAATGCAATCGAATAACTTAGATAACGGTCAAGCTGATTAAGAACGCCATTACCGTCCAGGTCCTCTGTGTCCAGAATGCGATTGGCTTCAGTCCCATTTATCCATGGATAGTCACCATGTTGATCCGTATCATTGGAAGCTCGGTCGTTGGGATCGTGACCTGGTTGCCCCCAGGGGATACCATCCAGACCATTATCTTCGTCCAGGGTCAATACACCGTCATGGTTCTTATCTTCTGTATTCAAAACTCCCATACCGCCAAATTCAGTGTAAAAATCTTCATTAATATCACCAAGATCCACGTGTAATATCGGATTGGGAGGCATTTCACCGGGATGTCCTTCGACTTTGACCAATAATTCTATGTATTTCATTGTAGAGAAGTCAAGCTGATTACCAAGATACTTCATTACGCCACCCCAGCTAAGCACATTTGAACCGGGAAGGCCTAGATTGCTGGGAAATACCTTCAGGGCGAGCACAGTAACCAACTCTTTCTTTTCTCTTTCAGTCAACGTGTTTGGATCTTCGATCTGTTCACGTTTGATATTTTTCGGGTTATACCAGATCGTGCGTCCCCTGGCATATGCTGTTCCCCATGGCTTGCTTCCCAAGACCCAAGTTGTGTATGTAACCCCCATAGGATATTGATTGACAATGGCTTCCATGTCATCCACATAGGCAAAGTCCTTTTTTCCGTTAGGATCACCATACAGATTGGGGATCGTCCAGGCAATCTCACCAGATAATGACAACCGGGATTCAGTACTTGTATCAATCAACGGTAATGCATCGATCCATCGCGTGAGAAATTTTGGTTTGATCGTAATGCTCCCATCGATATCAGCCATGATGAGTTCGATGTTTTCATTACCTACCTTTGGACGACGATCAGAGACGTTTTCACTCCGGTAGATAAACGTTCCACCCAGCTTGGTATTTTCAGTGATGTTCCAATTTGCCCGGATGCCAGCCATGGTCTTACTGGCTACGCTGAACAAACTGCGGAATTCATAGTCGATCTCGATTCTGGCATCAGGATCTTTACCCGCCGCTGTCAAGAAAGTAATCCGACCCATATCGTAATCGACTATATAATCGATATTTTCTCGCTGATTTTGACCATTAACCTTTACTTTTACGCTACCCTTGAGAATTCCACCCTGACCCAGATCAATGGCATCCCGGCCAATCTTGCCTTTTATACCGATAAACATTGCGATGTCCAAGTAGCTTACGTATTCATTTTCAATTTGATAGACAGTTTGATCACCCAGGGGACGGAAAGGCTCAAGGAAGGGAAAATAGATGTAACCATTTGCCAGATTGATCGTTGTATCATCACCATTGATGATCCCATCACCGTTGCTATCCAACCGTAGATAATCGTTGTAGGTGCTCATACCCGGAACCAACAAGCTGTCGGGAAGGGTATAATTTCTGGTACGATCGGTATTTTCCGTATAAACTTGGATTGAGAAGCCTTCACTTTTGATATTGGTGCGGTTCATATTGTATATGTTACGCATTTGATAATGCCAGACGTTGTTAGTGTCGGTGGGATCATACTCCTGATTGCGACGGCGAATTACTTTTGCATGTAGAATGCCGTCTTGGATATTGCTATTGATCGGTACAGGGGTTCCATCCTGTTGGATATATCGAACAGCCAGGGTTGTCCTGCGATCGATCGCTCTCAGGATCGTGATGGTTCCGCTTGAATAATCAGTCACAAAGTCAGTTCCCTCGATTAACTCATCATAGAATGGAACATAGAAGTCACTGGCACTGAAGAAGATGGTGTCACCAGGGGCAGCTGTGACGTTATTACTGGCATTGGCATCGTCGAGATAGAGACGAACCGTACCATTTCCCGGAAGGAGATTTGGACTTCTAATCAACCATTCCCCGGCGGGGCTGGTCTTGATCGCATTATTGATCCAGCCCAGGGGCACCAGGTTGCCTATATCATCGTCAGTATAGAGAGCAAGAAGATCGTAGGGATCGGTCAGGAAATACATCGTCCGGGCTGTGAAATCCTTACTGCGGAAGATGGTGGAATCAGCTAAACTCAATCCAAGATAGGTCTGAGTGTTCTTTTGACCCTCTTCCTTACTGGCAATCATGGTTATATCCAGGTCACCATACTTCAGGTTGGATGTAATTCCAAACAAACCCTGTGAACTGGTAGAATAACTGATATAACGTGAACCACCCAAGGAAAGAGTAATATTACCCGCCTCGATCTTCTGGATGATCTCATCCTCGTCCCCAGTATATTTGACATTGATGTTGTTCGGATCAAAGAACTGCTCATCCTGGCTGGAATTGTAATTCATATTGACGGCGATCTTCTCGCCGATAGTTCCAGTCAGACGCAGGTTGGTTTCCTGTTCAAGTTTAAGGTCAAAGGTGTTACCCCCGGTTGTATCATATATGGGTACACGTTTTCGTTTTATGCTTGCTGCTTGCAGGGTCATCTTCTGCGTCCCATCCAGATTGAGTCGTCCGGCCTTTGAGCCAAGAACGCGTCTTACTGCTCTTGGAATGGCGATGGAGGGCAAGTCAATTGTGATCTCGCTAATCAAGCCAGAGCGTTGGGTTTGAGTTTGTTGAGATGGGGTTCTGGTCTGAGTTAGTAGTGATTGCTTGAAAACCCGAGCTTGCATCCGGGCAAAATAACTGTCAAATGGCATTGCCACATCGGGATGGATCTTGAATGTACCAACGATGGTAGAGATGATCACTTTCCGGTTCTCAAAGTCGATTTTTTCCTTGGTCTCGGGCAGAATGCCGGGTATCATCAAAGGCCGGGACCGGTAGATGTGTAATCCTTTATTGATTTTATATACATCCACTCGGTTGTGGATTAACGATTGAAAGCCCTGCAGGTAAAGACGGGGATTGAATACCGTACTCCAGACAGCAATGGCTGTCGAGACAATAATGAGGATCAGTAATGATTTCTTGGGCATAAACAGCTTAGTCGCTTAAAAGAATGCCGGCAGCGAACAACCCGTCAAGGGTAAGTGTTTTATCCACCACATCCACAGATGCGGTCAGGGGTTTGATCAGATCTGCAATGCCTCCGGTAGCAATAGCAGTGATCGGTGCCAGATCAGAATTTTCACTTCTGATCTTTTCAATGAATCTCTCGATCATATTTGCATGTCCGTGAATGATCCCCGACAATAATGCATCCCGGGTATTGGTGCCCAAAAGGACATTGGGACTGGTCAGTTCAATTTCCGATAGCAGCGCTGCCCTTTCAAACAGAAAACTTGCTCCGGTACGTAAGCCCGGGGCGATAATAGTGCCATAGAATTCACCAGAGGCAGTGACTAATTGGATGGTCGTGGCCGTACCCAGATCGCAGATGATGCAGCTGGTCTTGTACTTATGCACAGCAGAAAAGGCATTCACGATCAGATCAGCACCAATGAAACCCGGGTCGGCTGTCCGGAAAGAGAGTCCCAAAGGCGAATAGCCATTTATCTCTACGACACGGGCATTGAGGTATTTTTGGAAAAGATGCTGCCAGATGCGGGTAAGTTCGGGTACTACACTCGCCATCGTGACCGTGCGGATGCATTCTACTGCGTAATGATGATTCCACAATGACGCCAGGAGCGCATAGTACTCGTCTGCAGTCCGCTTGCTGGATGATTGCAGCCGGGCATGCCAAGCCAGGGTTTTACCAGAGTAGATACCGCAGACGATATTCGTGTTTCCGATATCCACCACCAGCATCAGTTCGTCTCTTCTATCGGTGTGCATAAATCTCACTTTTACATTATTCCAAAAGAAAAAAATGTCTGCGTATCCACATACCATTGCCCCTATTCTGATTTCCGTGGTTTATGTCAATAGATTTGTTTGATCGGACGCACTTATCAGTGAAAGCCGAGTTCCTTCAATGCCTGGCTGTGTTTACGCCATTTGTCTTTGATCTTGATCCACAGGTGGATTTGGACCGGCATTCCGGTGAACTGGGTCAGAGCGGCTTCGGCATATTCTCTGATCCGTTTGAGGTTATCGCCGTTCTTACCGATGATGATCGGTTTCTGGCTCTGTCTCTCGATCCAAATGGTGGCATCGATCACTGACCTGTCCTCAAGCTCTTGATAGCGTTCCACGATCACTGCTGTGGCATAAGGGATCTCCTGCTCATAATAGTGAAAGATCGCTTCACGGATCGTCTCCTGAGCAAAGAACCGCATCGGCAGATCGGACAACTGATCGGCATCGTAATATGGTTCGTGATAAGGGATGTGCCACTTGATCATATTTACCAGTTCGGTAATGTTATCGCCATATAAAGCAGAGATAAAGATAATCTCTTCAATGGAATGGGGAAGATGCATATGGATCAGATTTCTGTCATATCCCTGAGTCCTGTCGATCTTGTTGAAAACCGCTATCTGCGGGGTCTTGATACCTTTCAGCAGGTCCAGGACTTCCGTGTCATATTCGGTGGGAAAGGTGCCAATCTCGGTGATAAACATGATCAGATCCACATTCTTTAGGGTCTGGGTGATATTGTCGAGCATCTTCTGTTGCATTTCATAGCGGGGTTTGAGATATCCTGGGGTATCGACGAAGATGACCTGGCTGTTTTCATCATTCAGAATGCCCTTGATGGCATAGCGGGTGGTCTGGGGTTTGGGTGAAGTGATCGAGAGTTTGTCACCGACCAAACGGTTCATCAAAGTGGATTTGCCGGTATTAGGTTTGCCGATGATGGCGACGAATCCGCTTCTGAAATCAACCGGATTGGAAGTGACCGGAAGTTGTTTGTCTGTCGCTATTGGATCTGTCATGGCAAACGATTTCCGGTCAACGATTCGTCGGGGAGTCTTTCCATAGCGCTTTTTTTGTCGTCGGGGCGCTGTCTTTTGGGGTGGCAAAATCTTTCCGCCTCGGTGTCCTGAGCGATTTTATACTTGTATCTCGGTAAAGACGCTCTTAATGATCTGGGACGCTTCCAGCAATTGCTCTTTGGTTATGACCAGTGGTGGAGCCAGACGGATGATATAACGGTGGGTGGGTTTGCAGATGATGCCTTTTTCTTTGAGTTTGATACAAAGATCCCATGCCTCGATGCCATTCTTGGGCTCAACCACGATGGCGTTGAGCAATCCCTTGCCCCGGACGAGCTTGAGCATCGGATGGTCGATTTTTTCCAGTTCAGCCCGGAACACAATACCCAGTTCATAAGCCCGCTCCGCCAGTTTCTCATCGCGGATCACTTCCAGGGCCGCCTGGGCAACCACACACGCCAGTGGGAAACCGCCGAAAGTGGAGCCATGCTGGCCAGGTTTGATCGTTAGCATAATATCTTTATCCGCCAGAACAGCCGAAACCGGTAACACACCACCGGACAATGCTTTGCCCAGGATAAGGACGTCAGGACGCACCTGCTCGTAGTCACACGCCAGAAGTTTGCCCGTGCGTGCCAGTCCGGTTTGCACCTCATCGGCGATAAAGAGCACGTTATGGCTCTTACACAGATCATAGCACTGCTTGAGATAACCACCATCAGGTACGTAAACACCTGCTTCGCCCTGAATCGGTTCCACGACAAAGGCAGCGACGTTTTTTCCATGTTTTAGGAGCGCTTCTTTCAAAGCGTGCGGATTGTTGTAAGGGATCTTGATGATACCGGGCAGGAAGGGTCCAAAACCATCATAGCTATCCGGATCAGTCGAAGCCGAGATTGCCAGCATCGTTCTACCGTGAAAATTACCTTCACAGAAGATCACCAGAGCGTTGTTCTGTTCCACTCCTTTCACCGCATAAGCCCATTTGCGGGCAAGTTTGACTGCGGTCTCCACGCCTTCCACGCCGGTATTCATAGGTAGAACCATATCATAGTTAAAAAACTCGGTGATGAATTTCTCATACTCACCCAGACGGTTATTGAAAAATGCGCGGGATGTCAACGTGAGTTCTTTTGCCTGATTGATCAGGGCATTGACGATGTGGGGGTGACAGTGACCTTGATTGACCGCCGAATAGGCAGACAGAAAGTCATAATAGCGATTGCCTTCCGGATCCCAGACGAAGACGCCTTCGCCTTTTGCCAGAACCACTGGTAGCGGATGATAGTTGTGAGCGCCGTAACGCTCCTCCAGTTCCATCGCGGTCTGGGATCTGATCTTCCCATAGACGAGTTGATCGGACATTCATTCCTCCCTGTTTCTATCTTGATTTCTTTACCTGAGCCGTTTATTAAAGCCCTGCTTTTGTGTCAATACAAACTTCGTTTACGGTGTGTTCAGCCTGTAGCGGAAGGATGTATTGCCCCATATAACCCCAATGTCGGAAAGCCCCATGATAAAGGGATAATGACGGTGCCCCACGCCTTAATTATGCGGTTATCCCGCCGAAAGAACGACAAGGTGAAACAGGGGATATCCTCATATCATATTTGGAGATGAGAGGAATGAATTGGTTTATTTCTTCAGGTGTTCGTGCAGGAAGTCGTGGTAATCGGGATTCTTGAAGACCAGTTCGTCATGCGTGCCCAGATGACATTCGCCGTTCTTGTCGATATAGAGGATGCGATCGACATAGCGGAGAGTAGAGAGTCGGTGCGAGATGACGATGGCGCTGAGTGATCCGTAATGAATGCTGATATCCTGCCAGAGGCGTTCTTCGTTCTCAGCATCCAAACTGGCAGTAATATCATCCAGGATAAGCAGTTGCGGGGTCTTAACCAAAGCTCGGGCAATGGTCACGCGCTGTTTTTGACCGCCGGAGATGCCGATGCCGCGATTGCCGACAACCGTTTCCTCTTTACGCGGAAAGGTGGCGATCTCCTTGTCCAGTTGCGAGGTCTGCAATGCCAGTTCATAATCAGAGGGCTTCACTTCATCAGCGGCAAAAAGGACGTTCTCTTTGATCGTTCCGCCAAGCAGGACTGGTTCCTGAGCAACATAGCCAATGATCTCCCGCCAGCAGGCAGGAT